>CAZNML010000025.1:21375-23000 GCA_964574275.1 uncultured Thiosulfatimonas sp.
CTTTGTTGATTATGCAAAAGCGACACCATTAATTGAGGAGATGCGTCGTCAACCTGACCCTTATATCTTTATGCGTGAGAGCTATCTGCAGTATCGAACCAATCTGATCTATGATGGCAATGCACCGCAAGCCAATTTAGATGATTTTGATTTCGAATAATTGAAAAACACCGTTAACATTTTAAAACCAAAGCAGAAAGTCGGCAGTTGACTGGATTATATTAAGTTTATTAATTGACTAAAAATCAGTATCTGTTAGCCTTTCTCGTTTATAAAATTTCTTTATGACAGGCTGACTAATTATGAACCTTTTAGCATTCAATCTTCCGATTGCGGTGTTATTGCCCTTCTTTGGCGCCATTCTAGTTGCGTATTCAGCAAAATTTAATCGTTTAGCAGCGGCTTATACCAGCGGTTTAATCACGCTATTAAGTCTCGCGCTACTGATGCCATCCATACTGCAGGTTTTTGCAGGTGAAACCATTATTCAAAGTTGGGCTTGGCTAGAAGGGATCGGTCTCTATTTTGCCTTCCGCTTAGATGGCTTAGCCATGTTGTTCGCGCTACTGATTCTGATTATTGGTCTGTTGGTCATTATCTATGCACGCTACTACCTAGCTAAAAAGGACTCTATGGGGCGTTTTTACGCCTATATGATGATGTTTATGGGGTCGATGCTGGGTATCGTACTGTCAGAGAATATTCTGCAACTGGTGGTATTCTGGGAGCTGACCTCCATTACCTCATTCCTGCTGATCAGTTATTGGCAGCAGCGTAAAGATGCACGTGAAGGCGCTCGTATGGCTCTGGCTGTAACCGGTGCCGGTGGTTTAGCTTTATTAGGTGGGGTGTTGCTGCTGGGTCACATTGTTGGCAGTTATCAACTGTCGGATATTTTGACGCAGGGTGATCTGATCCGCAATCACGCTCTGTATGAAGTTACTCTGGTGCTGATTCTATTAGGTGTGTTCACTAAGTCGGCTCAGTTTCCGTTTCATTTCTGGTTACCGCATGCTATGGCTGCGCCAACACCGGTATCGGCTTATCTGCACTCGGCAACCATGGTAAAAGCGGGTATTTTTCTATTAGCGCGTTTCTTCCCAGTGCTTTCAGGAACGGATATCTGGACCTGGCTGGTCGGTGGTGCCGGTATGCTGACCCTGTTGGTTGGTGCCTATACCGCCCTGTTTAAGCATGATTTAAAAGGTTTACTGGCCTACTCAACCATCAGTCATTTAGGCTTAATTACCTTACTGTTTGGTTTTGGAACTCAATTGGCTGCAGTGGCGGCCATTTTCCATGTCATTAACCACGCTACTTTCAAGGCTTCGCTGTTTATGGTGGCCGGAATCATCGACCATGAAGCCGGAACGCGTGATATGCGTAAGTTGAATGGCTTGCTCAAATATATGCCGCATACCGCAGCTCTGGCAATTATCGCCTCTTTAGCCATGGCGGGTGTACCGTTACTGAACGGTTTCTTGAGTAAAGAGATGTTCTTTGCAGAAGCGGTCAGTACGGCACAGAGTTCCGTTTATGCCTGGGCTATTCCGGTACTGGTTACCATTGCCGGTATTCTGTCGGTGGCTTACTCATTCCGTTTTATTCATGATGTTTTCTTTAAT
>CAZNML010000026.1:0-22072 GCA_964574275.1 uncultured Thiosulfatimonas sp.
AGGGCGGACGTGTGATTGCGGTTGGTACCACCAGTGTGCGCTGTCTGGAGAGCGCCACCCAGTTTAGTCAGAGTGGTGAGATCGAACCCTACCAGGGCGAAACTGATATTTTTATCACTCCAGGGTATGAGTTCAAGCAGATCGATGGGTTGTTAACCAATTTCCACCTGCCGGAATCCACCCTGATTATGCTGGTCTCCGCTTTGGCGGGTTACGAGCACACCATGCACGCCTATCAGCATGCGGTTGAGCAGAAGTACCGTTTCTTCAGTTATGGCGATGCCATGCTGATTCTGCCGAAAAACCGATAAAGATAAAATTATAAAACGCTTTTAAGTTTAACCAGGCCTGTTCAGTTAGCCGGTTTACACAAGGAAAATAGATGGAATTTGAATTAGATAATACCGATGGTCGCGCACGCCGAGGGCGTTTGAAGTTTGAGCGCGGCACGGTGGAGACCCCGGCCTTTATGCCGGTCGGGACCTACGGTACCGTTAAGGGTATGACGCCGGAAGAGCTGGAAGCCAGCGGTGCACAGATTATTCTGGGTAATACCTTTCATTTGGCGCTGCGTCCGGGCACCGATATTATTGAGCAGCATGGCGATCTGCATGACTTTATGCACTGGAAAGGGCCGATTCTGACCGACTCCGGCGGTTTTCAGGTGTTCAGTCTGGGGCAGATGCGTAAGATCAAAGAGGAGGGCGTGACCTTTAGCAGCCCGGTGGACGGTTCCAAAATCTTTATGGGTCCAGAGGAGTCGATGGAAGTGCAGCGCAAGCTGGGTTCCGATATCGTGATGATCTTTGATGAGTGCACCCCTTACCCGGCGACGCATGAGGTGGCCAAGGTCTCGATGGAGCTGTCGATGCGCTGGGCCAAGCGTTCGAAAGACGCCCACGGTGACAGTCCGGCGGCGTTGTTTGGTATTGTGCAGGGTGGCATGTATGAGGACCTGCGCAAGATCTCTATTGACGGCTTAAAAGAGATCGGCTTTGACGGTTATGCCATCGGTGGCCTCTCGGTCGGCGAGCCGAAAGAGGAGATGATGGCGACGCTGGATTACACCGAGCCGCATATGCCGACCGACAAGCCGCGTTACCTGATGGGGGTTGGCAAGCCGGAGGACATTGTTGAGGCGGTGCGTCGCGGTATTGATATGTTTGACTGTGTGATACCAACGCGTAATGCCCGAAATGGCTTCCTGTTTACCTCCAAGGGTGTGGTAAAGATTCGCAATGCGGTCAATAAAACCAGTCTGGAACCGTTGGATACCGAGTGCGACTGTTACACTTGCCGCAACTACACGCGTGCTTATCTGCACCATCTGGATAAGTGTCGTGAGATTCAGGGCGCTCGTCTGAACACCATTCACAATCTGCACTACTATCAGAAGTTAATGGCCGGTCTGCGTGAAGCGATCGCCAATAATGAGCTGGATGCGTTTGTGGAGAAGTTTTATGCTGGTATCGGTCAGCCGGTGCCGGAACTGAAGGACGTTTAAGCTGCAATTAAAGCGCGGAGGTGAGCCTTTTAGATGGCATTTAAAGTCCGCTTTAAAAAACAACTCAACAGAAGTGAGCAGGCCTGGTGAATTGCAGGCAGTTTTCTTCGGATTTATGCGTGCAAAGCGGATACAGCTATGCAACAATATACCGGTTTAAAAAAATTATAATTTAAGGAGTCGAGAATGAGCTTTTTTATCAGTGATGCAATGGCAGAAGGTACCGCAGCAGCGCAAGGCAGTGGTTGGGAAGGTTTAATTCCGTTAGTTTTACTGTTTTTGGTGTTCTATTTCCTGCTGATTCGTCCGCAGCAGAAAAAAGTAAAAGAGCATAAAGCTCTGGTCAGCGCCCTGAAAAAAGGTGATGAAGTGGTGACTTACGGTGGTCTTGGCGGAAAAGTTCGCGACATTAACGACAACTTCTGTGACGTTGAGATTGCCGATAACGTTACCGTTAAAATCGAACGTCAAAACATCGCGCGTCTACTGCCTAAAGGCACACTGAAAGGCGAATAATCGTTTTTGATTTTACAAAAGGGGCATTCGCCCCTTTTGTTGTTTCAACCTCCTGCAAAACAGTCCCTCAATAACGGATTCAAACTATGTTTCAAGCACAACAAAAAGTGATCGCTAATCGCTATCCGGCATGGAAGTATCTACTGCTGATGTTAGTTACGGTCATCGGTTTAACTTACGCCATGCCGAACCTGTTCGGTGATGATCCAGCGGTACAAATTTCACCAGCCAAGTCGGTCGTTTTCAATGTCGAGACTCAGCAGAAGGTCGACAAACTGATTGCCGATGCGGGTCTGGCGGTGAAGGAGTCGGTGTTTGAAGATGGAGCTTTTCTGATTCGTTTTGAAAATACCGAAGACCAGCTGAAAGCCAAAACAATCCTCAAAGAGGCCCTGGGACGCACAGCGGTAGTCGCTCTGAACCTGGCGCCGGCGACACCGGACTTCTTGAGTGCCCTGGGTGCGCAGCCGATGTATCTTGGTCTGGATCTGCGTGGCGGGGTGCACTTTTTGATGGACGTGGACATGGATGCCGCGGTTCAAAAAGCCTATCTACGTTATGTTGATGAGATTAAAGGCACCTTGCGTGAAAACAAGGTGCGTTATGTCAAAGCCGATTACGAAGACGAGAAGCTGTTTGTTAAGTTTAAAGACGTGGCGACCATGCAGGCAGGCCTGCTGGTTCTGAATAAGCAGTTTGGTGAGGAGTTGAAAGCTTTTGCCAATGAAATTACGGCAGCGCCAATGGTGGAACTGAGTCTGTCGGATAAGACCATTGCCGAGACCAAGAAGTTTGCTTTGCAGCAGAATATCACCACCTTGCGTAACCGTATCAACGAGTTGGGTGTGGCTGAGCCGGTGATTCAACAGCAGGGTGATCGCCGTATTGTGGTACAGCTGCCGGGTGTACAGGATACCGCACGCGCTAAAGAGATTCTGGGGGCGACAGCGACGCTTGAGTTCCGTCTGGTTGAAGAGCGCGGTGATGCCGTGCGTGCACAGCAGACCGGTTATGCGCCGCATGGTGCACTGTTGTATCAGTTCCGTGATGCGCGTCCGATTCTGTTGAAGCGCAGTATTATCGTTAGTGGTGAGAACGTCACCAATGCGCAGTCGGGGATTGATCCGCAGCAGGGTTCGGCGATGGTTAATGTCACCCTGGATGGTGCCGGTGGTCGTAAGATGCTGGCCACTACCAAGAAGAATGTCGGTAACCGTATGGCGGTGGTATTTATCGAAAACCGCATCGAGACCGTGGAAGTCAACGGTGAGAAGGTTAAGAAGCGTATTACCACCAAAGACGTGATTAACGCCGCGGTGATTCGCGGACAGTTTGCCGACCGTTTCCAGATTACCGGATTGGATTCGCCGCAGGAAGCGCAGGATTTAGCGCTATTGCTGCGTGCCGGTGCGCTGGCGGCGCCAATGGAGATAGTTGAAGAGCGAACCGTGGGACCGAGCCTGGGTCAGGACAATATCGATCAAGGGTTTATGTCGGTAATTGTCGGCTTTATGCTGGTGTTGGTAGTGATGGTATGGCGTTATAAGTACTTCGGTATGGTCGCTAACCTGGCATTAACTTTAAACCTGGTGATCATTGTTGCGGTGCTGTCGATGCTGCAGGCGACGCTGACTCTACCGGGGATTGCCGGGATTGTTTTGACTGTCGGTATGGCGGTGGATGCCAACGTGCTGATCTTCGAGCGTATTCGCGAGGAGCTGCGCAATAACTCGATTCAGACTGCGATCTACTCCGGTTATGAGAAGGCGTTTGTCACCATTGCCGATGCCAATATCACCACCCTGCTGGCGGCGATTGTGTTGTTCAGTTTTGGTACCGGGCCAATTAAAGGCTTTGCCATCACCCTGTCGATCGGGATTTTAACTTCTATGTTTACCGCCATCTTGGGCACACGCGCCATTATCAATTTGATGTATGGCAATAAGCGTGTTGAAAAACTGTCAATTTAGGGGGTGAACATGAGTAATGCAGCAGTGAATACAAATATTGATTTTATGGGCAAACGTCATCTGGCGATGGCGTTTTCATTGATTCTGATTATCGGCTCCTTTGCCGGCTTATGGCTTAAAGGTCTGAACTTCGGCATCGACTTTACCGGCGGAACGCTGATAGAGGTTGCTTATCCGGAAGCGGTTGATCTGGCGGACGTCAGAAACGATCTGGTCTCATCTGGCTACAGCCAGGCGGTGGCACAGCACTTCGGTTCGGCGACCGATGTGTTGATTCGTATCGCCCCGCGTGAAGGTCTGAACTCAGCGCAGCTGAGTAACCAGGTAATGGATGCATTGAATGCCCGCTCGGAGAGCGGCATTGAGTTGCGTCGAGTGGAGTTTGTTGGGCCGCAGGTGGGTGATGAGCTGACCGAAGACGGTGCTTTGGCGGTGCTGTATGCGCTGTTCGGGGTACTGATCTATGTTGCTCTGCGTTTTGAGTGGCGTTTCTCACTGGGGTCGGTAGCGGCCTTGATCCACGATGTGGTGATCACCCTGGGTGTGTTTGCCTGGACTCAGGTGCAGTTTGACTTGACTGTACTGGCAGCGATCCTGGCGGTCATCGGTTACTCACTTAACGATACCATCGTGGTCTTTGACCGTGTGCGTGAGAACTTTCGTACCATGCGTGACGGGTCTCCGGTGCATGTCACTAACGTGGCGGTCAACCAGATGCTGTCGCGTACCATTATGACCTCGGTCACCACTTTGTTGGTACTGTTGGCGCTGTTCTTCCTGGGCGGAGAGATCATTCACGGTTTTGCCATGGCGCTGATTATTGGTGTCGTGGTCGGTACCTACTCATCCACCTATGTGGCGAGTGCAGTTGCGCTGATGCTGGGTGTTTCTAAAGAGGATCTGATGAAAGCACCGAAAGAGGGGCCGGATTCTGAAGCGGAAGAGGCTGAACTACAGCGTCTATTCCTGGAAAATGAGATGAAACGTGAAGCGCGTGAAGCGCAGAAAGCCGCTAAAAAGGGCAAAAAATATGTGCCTGAAGCGGAAC
Source organism: uncultured Thiosulfatimonas sp. (assembly GCA_964574275.1). Classification (GTDB taxonomy): domain Bacteria; phylum Pseudomonadota; class Gammaproteobacteria; order Thiomicrospirales; family Thiomicrospiraceae; genus Thiomicrorhabdus. Next base: position 5,039 of record CAZNML010000026.1, read on the forward strand.
GTGAAGCCGAAGAAAACAGTCAAAAATAATTTAATCAGGCCTGCTCAATTTTGGGCCTGAATTTTAAGCCAGGTAGTTCGCTATCTGGCTTTTGCATTTAAAGAGAAAAACCATGTCGTTACAGTTAGAAACCAGTAAGCGCAGAACCTTTGCGATTATCTCCCACCCGGATGCGGGTAAAACCACCGTAACCGAGAAGTTGCTTCTATATGGAGGGGCGATTCAGTTGGCCGGTGCGGTCAAGAGTCGTAAGACTGACCGTGCGGCGACCTCCGACTGGATGAAGATGGAGCAGGAGCGTGGTATCTCGGTCGCCTCCTCGGTAATGCAGTTCCCTTACAAAGACGTAATGATGAACCTGCTGGATACCCCGGGTCACGAAGACTTCTCGGAAGATACCTACCGTACCCTGACGGCGGTGGACTCCGCATTAATGGTTATCGACGTCGCCAAAGGGGTTGAGGATCGTACCATTAAGTTAATGGAAGTCTGTCGTCTGCGTGATACGCCGATTCTAACCTTTATCAACAAGTTGGACCGTGAGGGTAAAGAGCCGATTGACCTGATGGATGAGGTTGAGGATGTGCTGAAGATCAATTGTGCGCCAATGACCTGGCCGATTGGCATGGGTAAACGCTTTAAGGGGATCTACCATCTGTATAGCGATACCATTCGTCTGTTTGAGCAGGCGGACGGACAGAACGCCGGTGCCGGTGAACTGATTGAAGGGCTGGATAATCCGCGTCTGGATGAGTTGATTGGTGATCAGGCCGAGGAGCTGCGTGAAGAGGTTGAGCTGGTGCGTGGTGCCAGCCATGAGTTTGATCTGCAGGCGTTCCTGAGTGGTGAGTTGACGCCGGTGTTCTTCGGTTCGGCGGTGAATAACTTTGGTCTGCAGGAGCTGTTGGATGGCTTTGCCGAGTATGCGCCAACACCGATGAACCGTATGACGGAGACACGTGAAGTTGAAGCGGGTGAAGGCAAGCTGACCGGCTTTATCTTTAAGATTCAGGCCAATATGGATCCGCAGCACCGTGACCGTGTGGCCTTTATGCGCATTGTGTCCGGTAAGTATGAGAAGGGTATGAAGCTCAAGCATGTACGTATCGGTAAGGACGTGAAAATCGCCAAGGCGATCACCTTCCTGGCGAATAAACGTGAGCATGCTGAAGAGGCCTATCCGGGCGACATTATCGGTCTGCATAACCACGGTACCATTAAGATTGGTGATACCTTTACTCAGGGTGAGCAACTGAAGTTTACCGGGATTCCAAATTTTGCACCGGAGCTGTTCCGCCGTGCACAGCTGAAAGATCCGATGAAGATGAAAGCGCTGCAGAAAGGGCTGACCCAGTTGTCGGAAGAGGGGGCGACGCAGCTGTTCCGACCAATCGCCAATAACGACCTGATTCTGGGTGCGGTCGGTATCCTGCAGTTTGAGGTAGTGGCGCAGCGTCTGAAAGACGAGTACAACGTCAGCTGTCTGTTTGAGCCGGTGAATGTCAATACCGCGCGTTGGGTCATGGGTGACAAGGCGGAGATTGAGAAGTTCCTGGCGAAGGTGCGCGATAACGTGGCTTACGATGCGGCGGATCAGTTGGTCTATATTGCACCGACCCGTGTTAATCTGTCGCTGATGGAAGAGCGCTGGCCGAATCTGCAATTTGTGGCGACGCGTGAGCACTAAAGCCTGATATTAAACTGAACAGGCCTGTTCAGTTTAAATAAGCATTAAAAAACCCGCATTAGAGATGCTCTAATGCGGGTTTTTTATTGTGCTCAATTTAAGCAGGCCTGCTTAAATGCGGCCTGAAAATGGCAATTATTTTGCCATCAGGAACTCAAGCAGCGCTTTCTGTGCGTGCAGACGGTTTTCCGCTTCATCCCACACTACCGTATCTTTAGCATCAATCACCTCAGCTGTGACCTCTTCACCACGGTGTGCCGGCAGGCAGTGCATAAACAGCGCGTCTTGATCCGCCTGCTGCATCATCGCCTTGTTCACCTGGAAGTCGGCAAAGGCTTTTTCACGCAGCTTCTGCTCCTCTTCCTGCCCCATGCTGGCCCAGACATCGGTCACCACCAGATCCGAGTTCTCAGCCGCATCCATCGGGTTGCGAATGATCTCAACACGATCCTGATTGGCATTCACCAGATCCATATTCGGATCGTAACCTTCCGGACAGGCGATACGCAGATTGAAGTCGTACTGCTTGGCGGCGTTGATATAGGAGTGACACATATTGTTACCGTCACCAACCCATACCACCGTCTTGCCTTGAATGCTGCCGCGGTGCTCCTGATAGGTCTGCATATCGGCCAGAAGCTGACAAGGATGATAGTCGTCAGTTAACGCATTGATAATCGGCACACTCGAGTACTTGGCCATAGTCTCAACAATGTCGTGTCCGAAGGTACGGATCATAATACCGTCAACCATGCTGGAGATCACACGTGCGCTGTCTTCAATTGGCTCACCGCGTCCCAGTTGGGTGTCGTTTGACGACAGAAACAGAGCGTGACCACCCAGTTGGGTCATGCCGGCTTCAAATGAGATGCGCGTGCGGGTCGAGGATTTTTCAAAAATCATCGCCAATGTCTTATTTTTAAGGGGTTCAAAGATCTCACCGGCCTTGTGCATCGCTTTAAGTTCAATGGCACGCTGCATAATCTGCTGCAGTTCAGCAGGGGTTAAATCGTTTAACGTTAAAAAGTGTCTAACAGTCATAATTATGACCTCATGGTTTATTTAAACGGTACGGAGCTGATTACTTTAAAAAGTCCGTTACTAATTGGGTTAATTCGCTGACCAGTCTCTCGGTCTGCTCGGTGGTCATGACAAAGGTCGGCAGCAGGCGAATGGTGTCGCCACGGGTGACATTGATCAACAGGCCTTTTTCCAGTGCCTGGCCAACCAGCTCACCACATGGGCGATCCAGCTGGATGCCGACCATATAGCCTTTACCACGGATATCGACGATTCCCGGCAGATCCTGCATTGAGCTGCGGAAAGCCTGCAGTAGCGCTTCCCCTTTTTTGGCAATGCTTGGAATGAAGTTGTGGATTTCCATGGTATTCAACACCGCCAGTGCCGCAGCACAAGCCAGCGGGTTACCGCCAAACGTGGTGCCGTGGTTACCTGGTACCAGTACATCGGCCGCCTTGCCCTGTGCCAGACAGGCACCAATTGGCATACCGTTGCCTAAGGCTTTAGCTACCGTCAAAACATCCGGCTTGATCGCTTCATGCTGGAAGGCGAACCAGGCACCGGTACGGCCAACGCCGGTTTGAATCTCATCCAGCATCAGTAGCCAGTTATTGGCATCACAAATATCACGCAGAGCTTGCAGGTAACCGGCCTGCGGTACATGAACGCCGCCTTCACCCTGTACCGGTTCAACCAGAATGGCCACGACATTGTTGTTGTCAGTGTGCTGTTTCACCGCCTCGATGTCGTCAAACGGCACGCGGATAAAACCTTCAACCAGCGGGCTGAAACCTTCATGTACCTTGTCATTACCGGTGGCCGACAGGGTCGCCATAGTACGACCGTGGAAGCTGTTCTCCATCACAATAATGGTTGGGCTGGCAATGTTCTGTTGATTACCGTATTTGCGGGCAATCTTAATGGCCGCTTCATTGGCTTCCGCGCCGGAGTTACCAAAAAATACGCGCTCCATTCCTGAAAGCTCAATCAGCTTATCCGCCAGCTCGGACTGTCTGCTGACGTGGTACAGGTTGGAGGTGTGAATCAACTGGTGGCTCTGTTCACAGATGGCATCGGTCACCGCTGGGTGAGCGTGTCCTAAACTGCATACGGCGATTCCACTCAGTGCATCTAAATAGTGCTTACCATCAGTGTCGTGCAAAATCGCGCCGGTGCCTTTTTCAAAGGTCACGGGCAGTCTTGCATAGGTATTCATTAAGTGGTCTGACATGGTTGTGTGTATCCTGTTTCAACTGTGTTTCCAGTTGTTTAATGTGTATAAAACAAAAAAGCAACCTAAGGCAGGAGCAAATGGGCCAGGTTCTGGTCTCTTATAGTGTGCGCTCAACTGCGAGGTTGCTTTTTTTGAATCAAAATTTTCAAAAGAGGTATTTTATCTAAATACACCTGAATTTCAACCGGTATTACGCAATAAGACGGTTTAAACAGGCTGGAAGATGAAATAAATAGCGGATTTTTCGGGAAATTATATTAATCAATGCTTAATTAGTTTATTTTTTAGGCTAAAATACAGTGTTTAGTTTTAATTAAGATATTTTTGCGGAGAAGTTTGAATGCAAACAATGGCGGATAGAGACGGTCTGATTTGGTTGGACGGTGAGATGGTTCCATGGCGTGATGCCAAGGTTCATGTGTTAACACACACATTACATTACGGTCTGGGTGTATTTGAAGGTGTCCGTGCCTATGAAGCTGAGCAGGGAACTTCTATCTTCCGTCTGGACGCGCATACCGATCGTCTGATCAACTCGGCAAAAATCATGAATATGCATATGCCGTTTGATAAAGAGACATTGGATGAAGCGCAGCGTATGGCAGTACGTGAGAATAATCTTAAATCGGCTTATATCCGTCCAATGGCATTTTACGGTTCTGAAGGTATGGGGCTGCGTGCTGATAACCTGAAGACACACGTTATGGTTGCCGCCTGGGAGTGGGGCGCTTACATGGGTGAAGAGAACCTGACTCGCGGAATCAAGATCGCGACCTCCTCGTATACCCGCCACCATGTGAATGTCACTATGACTAAGGCCAAATCTAACGGTCAGTATATGAACTCAATGTTGGCGCTGCAGGAAGCGATCAATCACGGTTGTGATGAAGCTTTACTGTTGGATGTGGACGGTTATGTTTCTGAAGGTTCGGGTGAGAACTTCTTTATGGTTAAAGACGGCGTGTTATATACTCCGGAACTGACCGCCTGTCTGGATGGGATTACCCGTAAAACCATTATGCAGCTGGCTAAAGAGCTGGGCATTGAAGTGGTTGAAAAGCGTATCACGCGTGACGAGGTTTACATTGCCGATGAAGCCTTCTTTACCGGAACCGCGGCGGAAGTCACTCCGATTCGTGAACTGGATAACCGTCCAATCGGTATCGGTTCACGTGGTCCAATTACTGAAAAACTGCAGAGCCTGTACTTCGATATCGTGCACGGTCGTTCAGCCGAGCACATGGACTGGTTAACAACCGTGGCTAAATAGGTCGGCCAATAAGGAGTTTTAAGATGAGCGAAAACAAAGTAATCGAAGTCTCTTATGATGACTTGCCACTGCACTGCCCAACTCCGGATATGGAGCTGTGGTGCAGCCACCCAAAAGTTTATCTGCCGATTGAAAACACCGGTAAAGCCAAGTGCCCGTACTGTGGAACGGAATATGTGCTGAAGGACTTTGATCCAGAACGCGCCGGTGGTCACTAAACAAGTTTTAGATTGGCCATACCCCGCAGGGGTGCATAAAGGCCTGCTTATTTTAAGCAGGTTTAAAAAATAAAAAGCCGCTTAGGGTTGTCTTAAGCGGCTTTTTTATTGCCTGAGCGTTTGCCAAAAAAAGCGTCAGGCCTGGTGGTTTTGACAAGGAAATTTCAGTTAATAGTCCTTTAAATTCCAGCGATTATGCACCCATAGGTACTGGCTTGGGTTGCGGCGGATCTCTGCTTCGTAAAGCTGGTGCAGTCTTAGGGTGTCGGCATAGTCATCACCGGAAGGGAAGTTGTCCAGCGCGGGTAGAAACTCTACCTGATAGCGGTTGTCCGCCAGGCGGCGGGTAAAGGTCGGCACCACGGCGCAACCGGTCATTTTGCTGATCTTGGAGGTGGCCGGATTGCTTTTGGCAGGAGTATTAAAGAACGGCACCTCAACATGGCCTTTGGCACGGTAGCGTTGATCCGGCAGAAAGGTCATGCTTTTACCGGCACGCAATACCTTGAGCATTAATCGAGTATTGGCATTGGAGACCGGTTGCACCTGCTCGCCGCTGCTGAACTGAATGGAACGGCCTTTGGCAATAATGTAATCCATAAACGGGTTGTCATGCGGGCGATAGACCGCGTGGTAGTTGGTCAGAAAAGAGACAAACAGGCCGGTAACTTCAAGTGTGGTGAAGTGGGGCGCCAGAATCAGTACACCTTTACCCTGCTGTTGCGCCTGCTCAAGATTGTCGGTGCCGATAAACTCCACCATATCTCGTTCTGCGGTATTTTGATGGTTGGTTTTGTGGTCCCCCCACCAGACAATGGCCATCTCCATTAGAGCGATGCCGAGGGATTCAAAGTGCTGTTTCAGGATCTGCTGACGCTCTTCGTCTGGTTTTTCCGGGAAGCACAGGCTGATATTGGCCAGCGCGAGGCGGCGGCGTTTGGGTGCGATAGTGTAGAGTACTCTGCCAAGCCCCTTGCCAAAGGAGAACTTCCAGCGGTGTGGAATAAGAGCCAGTAGACGCAACAAACCAAGACCGAACCAGATTCCCCAGAACTGCGGCAGAAAGAACTGCTTCTGAAACTCGGGTGCGTGCTTCGGTGCATTTTTAGCAGACTTACTCATTAAACTCCTGTCCCTGATTATATAGTTGAGCGTACACCCCTTTCTGTTTGAGTAGGGATTGGTGGTCACCCTGTTCGATCAAGCGGCCGTGCTCCATTACTACGATCTGGTTGGCATTTTCAATGGTGCTTAAACGGTGGGCGATGACGATGACAGTGCGGTTGAGTTTAAGGGTCTCCATCGCCTGTTGGATCATCTGTTCACTCTGATTGTCCAGTGCGGAGGTGGCTTCATCAAAGATCAGGATTGGTGCATCTTTAAGGAAGGCGCGGGCAATGGCGATGCGCTGGCGCTGACCTCCAGAGAGCAGATTGCCATTCTCACCAATATGGGTATCCAGTCCATTAGGCAGTTTTTCTATAAACTCCCAGGCGTGTGCGGCTTTGGCGGCGGCGATAATCGCTTCTCTATCGGTATTCTCCTGGCCATAAGCGATATTGGCGGCGACGCTGTCGTCAAACAGGGTGACTTTTTGGCTCACCAGAGCGATCTGCTCACGTAAAAAGGTGCGCTCCAGTTTTTGCGTGTTTTCGCCATCCAGCAGAATCTCGCCGGAGCTGGCATCAAAGAAGCGTGCAATCAGGTTGACCAGGGTGGATTTACCACTGCCGGATTGACCGACCAGCGCGGTAGTCTGTCCGGCTGGGATGCTCAGGTTGATATTGTCCAGCGCTTTATGGTCGCTGTTAGGGTATTGGAAACTGACCTGGTTGAACAGCAGCTGACCTTTGAGTTGTTCGAGTTTATGAATTCCCTGGTTGGGTTCATTCGGTTGATCCAGCAGCTCAAAAATACTTTCAGAGGCGGCCATCCCTTTCTGAATGGTTTCGTTGATGCTGGTCAGGCGGCGGATCGGTTCAAAAATCAGTGCCATAGCGGTAATGTAGGACAGCAGCTCACCGGTGGTAAACTGATCCTGAGCTGACATCTGTAGGGCGGTATAGACCACCGCCGCCAGAGCGATGGCCGCCAAAACCTGCACTAAAGGTACATTTAATGCCGAGACCTTGGTGACTTTCATGGTGTTGGTCAGCAGCTCGGTTGCGGTCTGCTGAAAACGGTTCTGCTCATAGTGTTCGGCACCGTAGATTTTGATGTCCTGATGTGCAGTCAGACTCTCTTCCAGTCGCTGGGTCATCTGTCCCATATTCTGCTGCATCGCCTTACTGGAGTGGCGCATCAGCTTACTGGCTTTGTCGATAATCCACGCTACCAGTGGCCCGATAATCAATAGCAACAAGGTCAGCTCCCAAGAGATATACAGCAGCCAGGCCACCAACGCGATCACGGTCAGGGTGTCGCGTATCAGTGTCACCCAGGCAGTGGACAGTGCATTGCTGGCCTGCGGTACATCGTAGGTGATTTTGGACATTAGCTTCCCGGTACCATAGCTTTGGAAAACGCCAAATGGCAGATGCTGCATCTTATGATACATATCGGCTCGAATCGCCAATATGGCTTTTTGAGCGATCCATTGGCTGAATACCTTGCTGAAGTATTCGGCAAAGCCCTTGATGATAAATACGCCGGCCAGCAACAGTGGCATCAGTACAAAAGAGTCAGGGTCTTTGGCGATCAGGCTCTCATCTACCAGCTCTTTTAAAACCCAGGCGGTAGCCGGTTCCATAATAGCTATGGTCACCAGTGCCAGCAGGGTAATGGCAATCATGCCTTTGTAGGGCAGGATGTACTGCAGCAGACGGCGGTAGAGTGAAAGGGTAGCGCGATCGAGCATGATTACTCTCTTCTTAAAATTTTATTGACCACAATATTGGCCCAGCCGGAGCTGTGGAACTGGCTGTTGAGTTGCGGCTTGTCGTAGTGGTTCTGCAGCCAGTCAAGAAACTCGATCTCTGGATTGTCTTTTTTGAAGGCCAAGTAGTGGTCAAAAAAGTAGTCGAGTTTGCCGGTCTCCGCCCAGCGAAAGTGACCGTACTTCATACTCAGCTGTTTTAGAGCCTCTTCAATCGGTTTCTGTTCAATAAACAGTTCATAAAATACACTCATTAAACCGGCGCGGTCAGCCCCTGATTTGCAGTGGATCAGAATCGGGTATTCTGCCTGTTGCAGAATCTGCTTGGCTTGCAGCACCTTGTCGACATCCGGTAGAGAACGAGATGACATAGGGTGGTTGATCAGGGTAATACCGTATTTGTCACACGCCTCTTTTTCCAGTTTGTACTGCCCGGTCTCATCGGCTCTTCTCAGGCTGATAATGGTTTTGACGCCATAGCGCTTATGCAGCTTTTTAATGAAAAGCGGGGAGGGGTGGTTACTGCGATAGGCTTTGTCCGAAATTTGATAGAAATTTCGGTACAGAACACGCAACATTTCGTGATCCACAAACCACGCTTCAAGATGGGCTTTAGTGCGTCCCCAGAGGGTGTCTAGCTGTTTCATGTAATTTTGTCTGTTTTGACGTATGTGTAAACACGCTATTTTACCTTTTTACGGTAGTGAAATGATAGAATCAGTTTTCGTAATAAAATTGTAATACTTTAGAAGGTAGGTTCGTGTCTAAATTGGCTCAATCGCATTGGTGGTCAGCGCTTTTTATCCTGTTTTTTCCACTGTTGATTATGTATGGCTACTCGGAGTTTATTCGCAGCTCAGAGTTGAATGCCCGTTTAGGCTGGCTGATCCTGATTGGCGGCTTGGCTTATCTGTTTAGGCATACCTGGTTGCAGCGCCTGCTGTTAGGGGTGATGTTTCTGTTTGCAGTCTCCGGTAGCTTGGATATTCTCTATGCGGTGACTTTTAGTGGCGTCTTTACCAGTGCCTCGTTTGATGCCATGGCACAGACAGACCTGCATGAGGGCTGGGAGTTTCTAATTGCTTACGCCTCTTTTGAAAATGTGTCGATTCTACTGGTTTACTGGTTGATCGCCTATTTTTCACTGAAGAAGATTCTATTCAGGGCGGCGACTCGACGACGCGAGAAGGTGCTGCTGGGGCTGGGTATTATTATGGTGTTTGTGGCGGTGCAGCAGATCAATCAGCGTGGCCGAACCTTTGATACGATTCCGGGCTTTACCGGGGTGGCGATCGACTATGTGCAAAATCAGGAGGGGCTGGACAAAGCGATTGAGCGCCGCAAGAACCTCTATATGAATAAGCCGTTTACGGCGAGCAAAAGCAGTGAACAGCCGCAGACCTATATTGTGGTGGTCGGTGAGTCACTTAATCGCAACCACATGGCGGTGTATGGCTATGGTCGCGATACCACGCCGCGTCTAATGGAGTATAAAGAGGATATGATCGCTTTTGACGATGTCATCTCTCCATTTGCGCAGACGCGGCCATCCCTGTCGGTGACCCTGACCGAAGCGGATTTGAGCAACCGACTGCCGGAGCCGAAAGCGATCAGTCTGATTGGTGCCTTTAAAAAGGCGGGCTATACCACCTGGTGGATCTCTAATCAGCAGCCTTTAAGAAGGCCGACTACGGCGATCTCCAGAATTGCCGATCATGCGCACTTTATCAGTCATGATTTTCACGGGGTTGAGGTGCGACGTTATGATGGTCACTTGATTGCGCCAGTAAAAAAGGCATTGCAGCATGACGCTAAGCATAAGGTGATTTTTGTTCACATGATGGGCAGTCACCTGCAGTACCAAAACCGCTTCCCGGAAGATCAACGCCTATTCAGTGGTAAAGAGGGCATTCAGGCATACAGTGACGAGCTGTCAGACAGTGCGCTGACCTATATTAATGACTATGACAGTTCAGTGCGTTATACCGATTCGGTAGTCGGGGAGATGTTGGATATGCTGGCTCAGCAGCCGGGACCGGCCGCCTTAACATTTTTTGCCGATCACGGTGAAGAGGTGTTTGATAATCGTAATTTTAAAGGCCATGGACCGGACGGTTTAACCAAGGATATGCTTGAGGTGCCATTTATTTTTTGGCGCAATGCTGAGCACCGGAGTGCTTTTGCTGTGCAGAACCAGCAGATGATGCAGAACCGCAATCAGCCAGCGATGTTGGATGACTTTTTCCACTTTGCTTTGTGTTCCGCCGGAGTAATGAGTTCGCTCTACCAGGCTGAGAACAGTTTGTGCTCTGCCGATTACCAGCCACAGAAGCGTGTGGTTTACGGCAAAAACTATGATAAGGGCTTGAAATGAAGAATCCACATGTAGGGATTAAACGCATTTTTTATGCGGCGGGGTATTCGTGGAAAGGTTTTAAATCGACCTGGAAACATGAGGCGGCGTTTCGGCAGGAGGTGATTCTATTTTCTCTGTTGACGCCAGCGGCATTCTGGCTGGGAGAGAGCTTTGCGGAAACGGCGGTTTTGATTGGCGTATTATTGTTTGTTCTAGTGGTAGAATTATTGAATTCGGCAGTAGAGTCGGTAGTGGATCGGATTGGTGATGAGTACCATAAACTGTCCGGCCGGGCCAAAGATCAGGGGTCGGCAGCCGTATTTTTATCTTTTTTGATAGCCGGCCTGGTTTGGGTTGGTTTTTTAGTTTCAAAGTTAGTAGGTTAAATTCATTATGATCGTAGTCACAGGTGGCGCAGGTTTTATTGGGAGTAATATTGTTAAGGCGCTGAATAAGCAGGGTCGTACCGATATTTTGGTGGTTGATGATCTGAAAGATGGTAAGAAATTCGTCAATATTGCAGATTGTGATATTGCCGACTATCTGGATAAGTCGGACTTTCAAACTCGAATTTTTGCCGAAGAGGGGCTGCCGGAAATTGAGATGATTTTCCATGAAGGGGCCTGTTCGTCGACTACCGAGTGGGACGGCAAGTTCATGATGGAGAATAATTATGAGTACTCCAAGGACCTGTTGGATTACTGCCTGAATCGTCGCATTCCCTTTCTATATGCCTCTTCCGCTTCGGTCTATGGTGACGGACCTAACTTTGTAGAAGAGCGTCAATATGAGAAGCCGCTGAATGTTTACGGTTACTCGAAATTTCAGTTTGATCAATACGTGCGCCAGATATTGCCACACGCACAGAGTCAGGTGGTGGGTTTCCGTTACTTTAATGTCTACGGTCCTCGTGAACAGCATAAGGGCGATATGGCGAGTGTGGCCTTTAAATTACACAATCAGGTTTTGGCTGGTGAGAAGCTGAAACTGTTTGGTGAGTATGATGGTTATGAGCGCGGTATGCAGTCGCGAGACTTTGTGTTTGTGGAAGATGTGGTGAATGTGAATTTATGGTTTGCCGCTAATCCGCAACAGTCGGGCATCTTCAATTTAGGCGGTGGTCAGGCTGAACCCTTTAAGCAGATTGCCGAGTCGGTTATTGAGTTCCACGGTAAGGGTGAGATTGAGTACATCCCTTTCCCGGATCATCTGAAGGGAGCTTATCAGAGCTTTACCCAGGCGGATAACAGTAAATTGCGTGCCGCTGGTTACGATGCGCCGTTCCATACGGTGGCGGAAGGGGTTAAAAAGTATCTAACCTGGCTGTCTGAAAACCCTAAGGTGCTGGATTTCCAATAAGATGCGAGTACTGCTGATCAAAATGTCCTCAATGGGGGATGTATTTCATACTTTTCCTGCGCTATCGGATGCGCAGCAGGCGATTCCGGGTTTGACCATCGATTGGGTGGTCGAGAAAGGTTTTGCGGAGATTCCGACCTGGCACCCGGTGGTGGATAAGGTCTATCCTATTGAATTGCGCAAGTGGCGAAAATCGCTGTTTAAAAGGGAAACCAGACAGGCGATCAAGGCATTTTTTGAAGAGGTGAACCAGACTAAGTACGATCTGGTGCTGGATGCACAGGGCTTGTTGAAGAGTGTGTGGGTGGCGCGTCGTATTCAGGGTGAGGTGTCAGGTTATGACCGCAAGAGCGCTCGTGAGGCGGTGGCTTCGCTGTTCTATCAGCACAAGTTTCCGGTAGCTAAAGATCAGCACGCCATTCTGCGTCTGCGTCAGCTGTTTGCTCAGGCGTTGAACTATCCATTGGCAGAGGGGCAGCCGATTTGCTACGGTTTGGATACTGCGTCCTGGTCGAAACCTGAGGTGCTGCTTGAGAGTATGGGGGAGCAGGATTATGTTGTCTTTTTGCACGGTACCACCTGGGATACCAAGTATTGGCCGGAAGACTATTGGATTGAACTGCTGCAAAAGGTTCAGGCTCAAGGGTTAAAAGTTATTTTGCCATGGGGGAATGAGGAGGAGCATCAACGCGCCTTGCGTATTGCCGCTCATGCTGAAGCTGGCCAGGCCTGGGTGCCGGCGCAGACGATGAGTTTAAATAACGTGGCGCAGATTCTTCGTTTTGCCAAGGGTGTGGTGTCGGTGGATACCGGCCTGTCGCATGTGGCGGCGGCTTTGGATGTGCCGATGGTGGTGCTGTACCGAGTAACCGACCCGAAACTGGTGGGGGCGGATGGTCCACAGGTGGTGCGTCTGCAGTCTCCATGCGCACCAGGTTATATCAAAAAGTTTCAGGATAATGAGCAGGCACAGCGCTCATTGCAGAATATTTCGGTGGATGACGTCTGGTCTAAGATCTCCAGGGTATTATCGTAATGCAGAATCAGACTCCACAGTTGGCGCTGTTTGCCGCCAGTAAAGATCAGACTCGCTATTTCACTGAGCTGGCCAAACAGCTGACGATGCCTGTTAAGGTGGTGCACTATAAATCACTGTGGAACCCGATGACCTGGGCACGGATTCCGCTCGGGCCTCTGCGCAAACAGGCCGAGTTACTGGTGGTACGCAAACAGAACAGTAAAAAGGGCCGGTTTTATCCGCAGTGGGTCTGGCCAATATTAACTCGTTTTTATATGCTGCATGGTTATTGGATCTATGGCTGTTATCAGCGTTGGTTGCATAGTGAACAGGCGGAATATATCGGTGTTTGGAACGGTAAAAAGTTCCGTCAGGCAATTTTAGTGGCGGCAATTTATCAGAGCGGTAAAAAACCGATCTTCTTTGAAACCGGGCCCCTGCCGGGTATGTCTGCCATTGATCCTCAAGGGGTTAATGCCTACAGCTCAATTCCAAAAGAGGGTGAGTTTTATCGTCAGCGCGCTGTTGCTGAAAACCTGTTAACCAAACCTGAGCCGAAAAAAATAGCAGGCCTGCCGGATAACTATATTTTTGTGCCGTTTCAAGTGGTAGAAGATAGCAATATCTATCTGCACTCAGACTGGGTTCGTAATATGCGTCAGCTATTTAGCGTCTTTCAGAGCCTTGCTGCCGAGCTTGGAGCGGAGTATAAGTTTGTGTTTAAACCGCATCCAGCCTGTAATGAGGACTACTCAGACCTAAAAGCACAGCAGACCGATCAATTGATCTTTGCCGAAGATATCCCGACCACGGATTTGGTGAATCAGGCGCAGGCGATTGTCACCGTTAATTCGACCGTTGGCCTGGAAGGCTTAATGGCTGGCAAGAAAGTCTTTGTGTTGGGTGATGCGCTGTTTGCAATAGAGGGCGTGACCCATTTAACCGCTAATAAGGATGCGTTAAAAGCCGGCTTGCAGAGCCTTGATCAGTTGGAATTTGATGAACAGCTGGTGAACAGCTTTCTTGATTATTTGAAAAATGACTATGCAATTCCTGAAAATGCGATGCAGCAACCGGGTGAGAAGCATTGGAGTGCTGCAAATAAACGACTGCAGGCGATTGTAAGTGGTCGCGGCCGTGAGGCATTAGGCCTGAATACAGCCGAGGAAAACGCTTGATGCAGGGGCGTATTCTGTTTATGCCGTCAACTCCGCTGAATGTCATTGTTTCGGCGGCACTGGCGGTGCAATTCAAGCAGCAGGTCCAATCTCAAATCTGGCTGATTGATCAGAAGAATGTGTCTGATAACCCCTATTTTAAAGCGTTAAATCAGTGGCCAAGCAGCCCCTTTGATAAGGTTGAACTTTTTGCCGGAAAAGCGTCTGGTTATCAAAAACTGCATGAGCGTCAGCAGAACTTTTCGGCTCTGACCGCGTGTTTAACTGAGTTTCAGCCCGAGATTGTTGCGGTTGGCAGTGATCGACGCATTGAGTTCCAGTTTGTCATGCAGCAGCTGAAAAACAGCGGTGCTGTTCCTCAAGGAATTTATCTGGATGATGGGCTCTACAGTTACGCAGGACGCGAATCGAGTTTTATTAAAGATGCCGTAAGCAGTCTATTAAAAAAAATCAGTTACGGCTGGTGGTGGCAGGAGCCGAAAACCGTTGGTGCGTCCAGTCTGATTGAACAGGCCTGGCTGTTTTCACCTGAACAATCGATACCTTTGATTGCCGAAAAATCATGTCAACTGTTGCAGCCGCAGTGGTTTGTCACTCCTGAAATCTCGGATTTAAGCCGTACGCTGGCGCAGCAACTGGATTTCAATGTCTCAGCTTTAGCGGAGCTCGATGTGGTGATCCTGATTGCGCATCCCAATAATATCGAGAAAATGCCAGGGTATGCACAACGAGTCCAGGCATTGATTAGCAGAATGCATAGTCGTGGTAAGCGGGTCGGGGTAAAATACCACCCACGCTCTGATACGATCGATGCACTCGATTTAGTGACTCACGGTGCGAAAGTGGTTATCCCGTCACAGCTTGCTTTTGAGTTTTGTTTACCGGTGTTCTCTGAGAACTGTCGAGTGATCGGCGATGTGGGCACGGCGCTGTTTACCACTAAGTGGTTACGACCGGATATTGAGGTTTCTGCCGTCTTAGACAGTAGTGATAAGTTCCAGAAAAAATATACAGAGTTGACCACCGTGGCAGGGATCAGGGTTGTTAATCGGATTGAAGAGATCGAATAATGATACATGCGTTAAACTTTTTCACACAGTGGACTAAGGCTAAAAAAGACAGTGATCAATTGGTAATGACCATTCTTTGTCTGAATGAGATTGATATTATCGAGGCCAATATTAAAACCCATGCCACTTTAGGGGTGGACGGTTTTGTGGTGATGGATAATGGGTCGACCGATGGTACGCGTGAAAAGCTGGGTGAGTTGGCTGAAACCTATAATGTGCATATTATTGATCAGCCGTCACAAACCTATCAACAGGCGAAGTGGATGACGGAATTGGCCGTTTATGCGCGTGAAAAAATGAGTGCTCGCTGGGTCATCAGTAACGATGCCGATGAGTTCTGGATTCCGGACAATGGGAACCTAAAGTCCTACTTGCAGGCGAATGACTCGGTAGTGACGGTAAAGCGCAGTAATATGCTGTTAACAGAAGCCGCCTTGCAAGAAGACTATCATTTTTCACAGGCGCAGCATCGAGTTCTCTATCCGATCTGTTATGATCGGGAAGTACAGAAGACAGACGATCAGATATCCATGTTGCTGGTGCCGATCAGTCCCAAGGTGATTGTGAACCCAAAAGGCTTGATTAAGTTGAGTGGCGGTAATCATCGCGCTAAACATTTCGGTAAGTTGTTCTCAGCTCGCAAAGAGAGTGGTATTCATGTTTACCACTACCCGATTCGTTCATTCGCCCAGTTTGAAGCCAATATTAAGCACCGACAGCAACTGCTGAAGTTGCCGAATGCCAGAATGGGGGATCACTATCGGCGTTGGGTCAGAATCTATGAAGAGGGTGGCTTGTATGAAGAGTTCAAACGGTTTATCTTAACGGATGAAGAGCTGGCTACTTTTGTAAAATATCGAGTGGCGCTTGAGGATAAAGCCCCAAGCGATGCTATTATCAAAGCACTGGTAAGTTAAATAAAGATTTTTGGTTGTAAATCATATTTTTAAGGGAAAGTTTCTAAAATGAAAATCGCAGTGGCAGGTACAGGTTACGTTGGTCTCTCTATTTCTATGTTATTGGCGCAGCAGCATGAAGTGGTGGCTTTGGATATAGTGCCGGAAAAAATTGATCTACTTAATCAGCAGAAATCACCGATTGTGGATGCAGAGATTGAGGATTTTTTAGCAAACAGAGAACTGGATTTCAGAGCGACTTTGGATAAAGAGGAAGCCTATCAAGGTGCTGACTTTGTGGTGATTGCGACCCCGACCGACTACGACACCGAGACCAATACCTTTAATACTAGATCGGTTGAAGCGGTGATCGCTGATGTTTTAGCGATTAACCCACAAACTACGATGGTGATTAAGTCGACTATTCCGGTGGGTTATACCGATCAGGTAAAAGCAAAGTTCAATTGCGACAACATTATCTTTTCGCCTGAGTTCTTAAGAGAGGGCAAGGCGCTGTACGACAACCTTTACCCATCGCGTATTATTATTGGTGAACGCTCTGAGCAGGCGGAACTGTTTGGTGAGTTGCTGGCTGAGGGCGCTGCGGTTGCCAAAGAGGAAATTCCACTGCTGTTTACCAACAGCACCGAAGCGGAAGCGGTTAAGTTGTTTTCAAATACTTATCTGGCGATGCGAGTCTCCTACTTTAATGAGCTGGACACCTATTGCGAAACACACGGCTTGAACTCTAAGCAGGTCATTGAGGGAGTCGGGCTGGATCCACGTATTGGTGATCACTACAACAACCCCTCATTTGGTTATGGGGGTTACTGCTTGCCAAAAGATACCAAAC
>CAZNML010000027.1:0-1661 GCA_964574275.1 uncultured Thiosulfatimonas sp.
GCGTTTGCTCAAAGTGCATTTATTACTGGTTCGGCTGTTTATCTTATCTTTTATGCCATAGGGCATTGGTGGAACGAGTCCGAGGTACAGCAGGTGGAAGTTGGCATATCTGTCATGGGGGTTTCTTTGCTGCTAACGATATTTCTGGTGCTATTTCAGTATTATGTAGTGTATAAAACTAAATCCACGGCGATTCAGTCGGATGCGTTGCACTATTTTTCAGACATTTTAGCCACGCTACTGATTCTGGCTGGACTCATGTTTACACAGTTAAAGTGGCTTGATCCTGTGATTGCAATTCTCATCGCTTTGTGGATTCTAAAAAGCGCTTATGCCATTTTGATGGAATCGTTAAAGCAGCTGATGGATCATGAATTGCCAGACGAGATCAAGCAGGAAATAATTGAGATTATTCTGCGTACACCCGGCGCACGGGGCTTTAATGATTTTAGAAGTTATCAGTCTGGCCCTAACTATTTTGTACAGTTGGACTTGGAAATTGATGACGATTTGACGGTTTTTGAAGGACATGATATTGCCGAAAACGTCACCAATAACCTAAAAGCTCGCTATAACAATTTAGACGTGATGATTCATCAAGAACCGTTAAGTATACGAGACGATGATAAACACCATAAATGGGGGGTGGATTGAGTGTATTCTAGTGTCAGGGTCTACCCATTGAATGCTCATTAATTGAAGGCATTGTGTATGTTTGCGCGGCAAAGCGTTGTATTGGTGATTGTGGGACTATTCATGACTGGGTGTGCCGACAAAACGACTATGGGTCAACAAGAACCACTAAACCAGCATTGGGATATGCAGTTACTTCAAGCGAAAGATAATGCTAGGCTTGAAATTTTTATTATTAAGCACTTTCACTCGGAAGCGTTTCCCATTACTACGAGACCGATTTCTCCTGATGGCAGACAGAAAGTGAAACGTTGCAATCAGAATATAGGTGAGATTTTTAAGTCTTTGCAAGGCAAGGGAGTGAAGTCGATTATTGTAGAGGGGCTTCCATGGAAAAGGGAAAAGTCGGGAAACATCAGTTATTCTGCAAAAGACTTAAGCGCCATAGGTGTGCAAGAAGGGGCGCATGATTATACCGCTGTCGAGTATTTTAATGTATATGGTGCTGAGCCTTTTGAATCAAAAGAAATTGGCAAAGCCATGTTGACTGCAACATTTCCCAAAATACTGTTTGATGACAGCACCAACCGAATTCAACGTTTTATTGAGACAGGCCTGATAGATAAGGCTAAACAAGAGATTGATACGCAAGCAGATATGGTTTTTACGCTAGTTCGCAATGAAATGGTGCTGGATGTATCTAATATTTATCGGTCCTTGTACTCATTAATGCGAGCGGTTCATATTGCGAATAAAGACAGGGATAATAAAATCGCCATTGTAATGGGTGAGGCTCATTATGAGGATTATCTCTATGTCGCAAAAAAATTACCTTCTTTAAAGATAACCCCTGTTTCGTGTTCTAACTAATTTGGTTTCCGGCCATTTAGGGGTAGATTCCCGTCATCCCCCTATTTTTTGATTGAGTTGCAAAGTGTTTTCATTAACGTGTTGAAAAAATAACTGCTGATTTCTCAGCTAGTATTCTAGTGATTTATATAGGTATTTTTAATGGTTTGAAGATATTC
>CAZNML010000027.1:1671-14416 GCA_964574275.1 uncultured Thiosulfatimonas sp.
AATCACAATTAGGTGGGAATATCTTCAAACCATTAAAAATACCTATATAAATCACTAGAATACTAGCTGATTTATATAGGTATTTTTAATGGTTTGAAGATATTCCCACCTAATTGTGATTGTGCCTTAATTGTGACTTCAATCTAGTTGTTTATCATCAAGTAACCGCATTTTATGTCACGTATTTGAGAGTGCTGATTCTTTAAGTTGTTGATATATAAGTAAAGGTGTTTTTGTGTTTTTAACTCATAATGATGGGGTCCCAGGTTCGAATCCCGGTGTAGCCACCACTATTTTAAAGCCCGCATTCAAGTCTTTGAATGCGGGCTTTTTTGTTTTCTGCTGAATTGTTTCGCTGTTTGCCTGGCTACATCTGCAGTGTCTTGAAAGCTTAATAAACTCAGTCAAATTCCCCTCTTACAATCAATACGCTTTAATTTGTATAGCAGACTAAGTAGGATTGAGTAACTTTCGTCTACTTTAGGGTGTTTCTACGATACAATGAATCTTTAGTTAATGGATGATGAGACCGTTTGGGATATGGGCAATTTGGTTGCTTCATTAAAGTTAGTAGCCCAAAGCAGTGTTCTATTGCGTTGGGTAACTCTGTTTCTTCTGGCCGTGTTAGCCTGGCAGATCGGCAAACATGCTACTCTGTTGCTAACCTCGCCGGTTGTGCCGCAGCTACCTGTGATTGCTGTTGAAAAGTCCGCGCCCGTTTCTGTCAGTGGCGACCCCTCTTATCTAATGGGGCGCCCGGATGTTGTCGCTCAAAAACCGACCCGGCCTGCGCTGTCGACGGATTCGGTCGCTAAAGTCTCAAAAACCCGTTTGAATTTAAAGCTGCTGGGAGTCATTGATCTGCCTAAGCGCGGGGTCGCGATTATCAAGTCTTCAGGTAAAACCTTGGTGGTAGCCGAGGGAGAAGAGATTATTAAGGGCGTGGAGCTGCTGGAGGTGTTTGCTGATCAGGTAATGATCTCGCATCGCGGCAAGCGTGAAAAGCTGATGATGGAGTCCGCCGCCAAGGGGTTGATTGAATCGGGCTCGGGCAAACGTGCATCTGCCAGCGCTCAATCGCTGTCAGCGCGAGATGCACAATCTCTGCAGGCGATTGGCCAGACCCTGCGTCAGAGTCCACTGTCAATTTCTAAATATGTGCGCTTTAAACCCATTGGTAAACAGGGCAGTTGGACGGCCGTTAAAATCTGGCCAAAATCGAATATCACACTTTTCAGAAATCTGGGATTGAAATCGGGCGATTTGATTAAAGAGGTCAACGGACGCACCATTCAACAGATGTCACAACAGCCGGCTTTGTGGCAGGAGTTTTTGAACGGTTCACAGGTGGAACTGACGGTTGAGCGCAGAGGGCGCTCTATTCAACTTGCCATTGATCTGAACTAAATTAAATCTATACAACATCGCTAAACGGAAGTTATTGGAAACGCTATGAAGAGTTTAAAGTCATTTTTAAAGGTATGTGGTTTAGCTGGAGCTTTGTCGCTTTCAGCAGGCCTGTTGGTGACCAATGCCGCATGGGCGCAGCAGGGCTTGAAGCAGAACTTTAAGCAGGCAGATATTTCGACGGTGATTGAGGCGGTGGCCAAAATAACGGGGCACAATTTTGTCATCGATCCGCGTGTTAAAGGCAAGGTGACGTTGATTGCACCTGAAACAATGGACAGAGATGCACTGTATGAAACCCTGCTGACTATCCTCAATGTTCATGGTTATACCGCGGTACCAGGTGAGAATGTCATTAAAGTTGTGCCGGCCAATCTGGCGCGTGATCAGCTGCCGTATCGTGCTCAGCATGAAGAGAGCGAGTCTTGGGTCTCTGAGGTGATCAGTGTTAATAATGTGATGGCTTCCAAACTGGTGGCGGTTTTAAGACCGCTGGTGGCCCGTGAGGGGCATCTGGTCGCCTTGGCGGAGAGTAATAAGTTAATTGTCACCGATACGGTCGCCAATATTCAGCGTATAAAAAATGTATTGCGTCGTGTCGATGTTAATACTCAAAGCGGCTATGAAATTGTTGAATTACAGCACGCCTCAGCGGAAGAGGTCGCAAAAACATTGCGTAATGTGTTGCCAAAAGGGGCGAGTACCACGGCCAAAGTCAGTTTTGATGAGCGCTCTAACCGTTTGATTCTGGTGGGCGATGAGACCAAACGTATGATGTTACGTACTCTGATTGCGGAGCTGGATGTTAAGGTGGCCACTCAAGGCCGGGTGCAGGTGATCTATCTGCGTTATGCCAAGGCGGCCGATCTGGTGCCGGTACTGCAGAAGCTGGCGGCTAATCGTTCGCTTCTGGCCGCGTCGGAAGAGATTCAGGGAGCACAGCCTGCCGTGAGTCAAGCGGCTAATAAAGCGGCCAATAAAGCCGTGAAAACGGTGGTGAGTGATATTGCGCCGAATCTGGATAAGAAAGGTCTGCAGGAGCGCATCAGTATTGAAGCCGATGAGCGTATGAACGCGTTGGTAATCAGTGCGCCGCCGTCGATGGTGACGGCGTTGAGAGAGGTGGTTAAACAGCTGGATATTCGTCGTGCACAGGTGCTGATTGAGGCGATTCTGGTGGAGGTTTCCGAGTCAAAAGCGGCCGAGCTGGGCGTTGAGTGGGGCGCTTTGGGGCCAGATGGGGCAGGCCTGATCAATTTTAGCGGCACCATTCCGGCTCTGTTAAGTGGTGATTTGGCGACCCAGAGTGCGGCTCTGGGGCGTGGCGCCACCACCGGTCTGGGTGAAGTGGACAGCAACGGTTATGGCTGGGGGGCGCTGATTCGCGCTTTAAATGGCGATGCCAACTCCAATGTATTGGCGACGCCGTCACTGTTGACGCTGGATAATGAAGAGGCTGAAATCGTAGTCGGTAAAGAGGTGCCGTTTCAAACCGGAAGCTACACCAGTACCAATAACTCTGTCTCCAACCCCTTCAGTACCATTGAGCGTAAAAGTGTCGGTCTGAAGTTAAAGGTCAAACCGCAGATCAATGAAGGCGACGAGATCTATCTGGACATTGACCAGGAGGTATCGGATGTTTTGCCAAAAGGGGAAGCGGTCGATATTCAAACCACTAAACGTCAGATTAAAACCCGGGTGATTGTCGGCGACGGCAAAGTGATTGTGTTGGGTGGTCTGATTGATGAGCGTGAAACCGAAGTGGTTTCAAAAGTACCAGGCCTGGGTGATATTCCCGGTGTCGGCGCGCTGTTCCGCTCCAAAAGCAATGAGCGTGAAAAGGTGAATTTAATGATTTTCCTGCGCCCGGTGATTGTGCGTGACAATGCCCAGAGCGACTACTACAGCCGCAAAAAGTATAGCCTGATGCAGTCTGAGCAGGACGCTATGCTGCAGAAATACGACTCCGGTATGCTGGAGGGCTTGCGCCCACGTCTGCCTTCGGTGGAGCAGTGGCAGAGAGGCGAGCCATCGACCCCGATCAGTAAAACGCAGCAAACCCCTAAAGTCACTGAATCTGTCTCAGCCCAGCCGAAAGCGAAACCGGTGGTGATTGACGCTGCAACCGATGAGATTTTAGGACTATGAACATCGATCTGTCCTTCTCTTTCTGCCGCAATAACGAGGTGGTGTTAACCGCCTTGGAAGGCGGTCAGGCCGGAGTGTTTTATACACAGAAGACGCCGGCTTCAGCGCTACTGGAACTGCAGCGTCAAATCCAGCAGAGTGAGTTGGCTGATCAGCCGGAAGTCTCTTTTCAACTATTGAATGAACACGATTTTGAGCGCAAAATTCAGACCGCATTTGCCGGTAGCGCCAAGACCACCATGACGGCAATGGATGAGCTGGAGAGTGAAGATCTGGCCACGGTGGTGGCCGAACTGGGTGAGCCGGAAGACCTATTGGAGAGCGCCGATGATGCGCCGGTAATTAAGTTGCTGAATGCCATCTTGGCAGAGGCGATTCGCGCCAATGCCTCCGATGTGCATATCGAGCCCTTTGAAAACCAGCTGCGTATTCGCTTCCGTGTTGACGGGCGTCTGAATACCGTATTAACGCCGAAGCCGGGCATTGGCGGTATGCTGGTGTCGCGTATTAAGGTGATGGCGCGCTTGGATATTGCCGAGAAACGTCTGCCGCAGGATGGCCGTATCGCCTTGAAACTTGGTGGCCGTGCGGTGGATCTGCGTGTCTCCACTATTCCGTCCAGCTTTGGTGAGCGTGTGGTTATGCGTCTGCTGGATAAGAGCGCCGGACGTCTGAATCTGCAGCAGCTGGGACTGGACCACACGACCCTGAGTGCAATTCAGCATGTGCTGGATAAACCCCACGGCATCTTTCTGGTGACCGGGCCGACCGGTTCCGGTAAAACCACCACTCTGTATGCCGGTTTAAGCCGCTTGAATGATACCCAGCGTAATATTATGACGGTGGAGGACCCGGTTGAGTACCACATTGATGGTATCAGCCAGACTCAGGTTAATACCAAGGCGGATATGACCTTTGCCAAAGGCTTGAGAGCGATCTTGCGTCAGGACCCGGATGTGGTGATGATTGGTGAGATTCGTGATATGGAGACGGCGGAAATTGCGGTTCAGGCCTCCTTGACCGGGCATCTGGTACTATCGACTCTGCATACCAATACCGCGGTGGGTGCCATTACCCGATTGCGTGATATGGGGATCGAGCCCTTCCTGTTATCATCCAGTGTCATTGGGGTTCTGGCACAACGTCTGGTGCGCACTCTGTGTCCGCACTGTAAAGAGGCGCATCAAGCCGATGCCGCAGAGTGTCAGACGCTGGGCGTTGAGCAGGCGACGATCTATCAGGCGGTCGGTTGTGATCACTGCCAGCATACCGGCTATCAGGGACGCATGGGGCTGTATGAGATGGTGACGGTGGATGATACCGTGCGTCAGCTGATTCACTCCAATGCCTCGGAACCGGAGATTGAACAGTATGTGCGACAAAAGTCGCAGTCTCTATTGCAGAGCGGCTTGGCCAAGGTTGTGAGTGGTGACACCAGTCTGGATGAAGTGTTGCGCGTCACCCAGAATTAGCGGCGGACAGAGTTATGGCGGCATTTGAATACAAAGCACTGACACAAAACGGCAAGATAAAAAAAGGTTTGCTGGAGGGCGACTCCGAACGCCAGGTGCGTCAGCAGCTGCGTGAGCAGGGCTTAACTCCGGTGGAGTTGAAGGCGATTGAGCAGAAAAAGAGTGCCAGCGCCGCGCTGAATAGCAGCAGCCTGTTTACGCCGAAGATAAAAGTTTCCGATCTGGCGCTGGCAACACGCCAGCTGTTTACACTGCTGGATGCCGGCACCCCGTTGACGCAGGCGCTGCAGTCGACCTCGCAGCAGGCGGAGACAAAAATGATGCAGCGCTTTTTAGCCAGTCTGCACGCCCGCGTCTCCGAGGGGTATGCTTTAGCGCAGGCACTGGAGCTGGCGCCCTATCAGGTGAGTGAAGACTATATTGCCACCATTCGCGCCGGTGAAGAGAGTGGTCATTTGGATAAGGTGCTGTCGCGACTGGCGGATGCGATTGAGCAGCAGGATCAACTGCATAAAAAGATGAAAACCGCATTGATCTACCCGATTCTGATGGTGGTGGTCGCAGTGATTATTGTCTTCTTTTTAATGATCTTTGTGGTGCCGAAGGTGGTGGGGGTGTTTGATAATATGCAGCAGACCCTGCCGCCGTTAACCCAGGGGCTGTTGAGCTTAAGTGAGTTTATTCAGGCGCAGTGGGGCAGTATGCTGGTTCTGTTACTGCTGCTGTGGATCGGTTTTAAAGTGATGATGCGCCAGGACAGCTGGCGTTATCGGGTGCATCAGATTTTGATGCGTACCCCGGGGGTGAAACGTTTTTTGATCTATGCGGCCACCGCACGCTGGTCTCGTACTGTGGGTGTACTGCTCTCCAGTGGCGTGACGGCCACCGATGCCCTGAAAATCTCGGCGGAAGTCATGAGCCTTGATCCGATGAAACAGGCGGTAAATGAGATGGTGGTTAAGGTCCGCGAAGGCAAGAAGGTCAGTGTCTCTATGCAGCAGGCCGGATTCTTTCCGCCGCTGCTGTTGAACCTGGTGCAAACCGGTGAAGGCGGCGGTGAGCTCGACAATATGCTGCTCAAAGGGGCGACACACTATGAGCAAGAGGTGGAGAACGCGGCCACGACTTTGGTCAGTCTGCTGGAACCGCTGCTGATTATTATTATGGGTGGCGTGGTGTTAACCATTGTATTGGCGATTATGATGCCGATCTTTGAGATGAACCAGATGGTGGGTTAAGCTGCTGTTAACGATTATTTAAAATGCACAGGCCTGCTTTGCCGATCTGGCAGGCCTGCTGAAAGAGTTGATTAGAATATAAAAAAGTTAGGTTTTAGGAGAGAAAACGTGAACCGAGTATCCATTGCAAACAGACAAACCCCTAAGCAATCCGGTTTTACCCTGATTGAGTTGATGGTGGTCGTGGTGATTCTGGCCGTGTTGGCAACCTTTGTAGCCCCAAAACTGATGGACCGTCCGGATGAGGCGCGTTTGGTTAAAGCCCAGCAGGACATTAGCTCCATCTCCTCAGCGCTGAAATTGTATAAATTAGATAACTTTGTCTATCCAACCACCGATCAGGGGCTGGAAGCCTTAGTGACAGAGCCAACCGATGATCCGCAGCCTAAACACTGGAAACAGTATCTGGAGCAGATGCCAACCGATCCGTGGGGCAATCCGTATCTCTATCTGAGCCCGGGTGAGCACGGCGACTTTGATCTGTACAGCTACGGCGCCGATGGTCAGGAAGGTGGAGAGGGCATCAATGCCACCATCGGTAACTGGACGGCGAAATAGCGCATTGTTGCGCCACGGAGAGGAGTGATGCCATCCATGCCAGCTAAGCAGTCGGGGTTTACCTTAATCGAGCTGATGGTGGTGCTGGTAATTGTGTCGGTGATTGTCTCAGTGGGCATGTTGTCGATGGGCAGCAGTGAGCAGGCGACCTTACGCGCCCAGGAGCGCAGTGCCAAAGCGCTGTTGAGTTATGTGCGTGACCTGTCGGCCTTGAAACAGCGAATCTATCTGGTGGCACCGGATGAACAGGGGTTAAGCACCTATGTGTTAACGCAAGGCCGCTGGCAGTTGGATAGCAGCATCACGCCTCTGCAGTGGCAGCCGGGTATTACGCTTGATTGGCAGATCGATAACGCTAACTTCAATCTACAGCCGGAGCTGCCCAAAGCCGGTTGGGTGTTTTGGCCAAGCGGCGATGTCCTGGCAGGGGAGATGAGTATGCAAACAGCACAGAACAGTCAATCGCTGCTGGATAATGAAGTCTCATCCTACAACTTTAGCTGGAATGGGCTTTTGCAGTTTAGCGCTTTGGATGGAGAGCCGCAGTGAGCAGGCCTGTCCAGTTTAAAGTCCGCGGCCAGGATGGTTTTACCCTGATAGAGGTGCTGGTGGCGTTGGTGGTGGTATCGGTGGCTTTGGCGGCGATGTCGAGAGCGATGGGGCTGACGGTAACGAATCAAACCGGTTTGGAACAGCGTATGCTGGCGACCTGGGTGGCGCAGGACGAACTGGTTAAACTGCAGGTGTTGGCCAGCAGCCGCGCAGAGTCGAAGCAGCAGGTTGAGTTCTTGAATCGCAGCTGGCAGACCGAGATGAAAACCGAGGATACGCCGATTCCGGAGATTAAAAAGGTCACCATGACAGTGACTGAGCTGGGAGAGCAGCGAGCGGCCGCCAGCCTGGTGACGGTGGTGGGGCCGTGAGCACTTTGCACAAACAGTCCGGCTTTACGCTGATCGAGCTGTTGATCGCACTGTCGATCTCGGCAGTGATTTCGGTGATCGCCTATCAGTCGGTCAGCAGTGTTGCCAGTCTGCAGAGCAGAACGGAGCAGCACGCCGAGCAGTTACAGAGTCTGCAGCGCGCCATGTGGTGGATGGAGCAGGATTTTATTCAGTTGGCCCCGAGAACAGTGCAGGATGGTTTGGGTACGGTGCTGCCGGCCTTCTCCTATCGAGAGGATCTGGGGGTGGAGTTAACCCGCATTGCCGAGTTTCCAACGCCCTATGGTTCCGGTGGGCTGTTGCGGGTGGGCTATCAGCTGCAGGAGCAGGTGCTGTATCGTTTAGTGTGGCCGGTGTTGGATCGCGCGCCGGACACACAGCCGGTTAAAACACCGGTACTGCAAGGGGTGGAGTCGTTTGCAGTGCGTCTGCTTAACCAGCAGAACAGTTATGTGGACAGCTGGCCGAGCGAGAGCCAGGCCTTGACGGCGCTGCCTAAATTGACGCAAGTAACATTAAAACTGCAGGACAGAGGCGAATTGAGCCGCCTGTTTATGGGGGCGGAGCTGGAAGAGATGCCGCAAACGCAGAGTGAGCAGCAGAGCGAACAGAGCCCCGAGGCGAATTCTAATGGTAGCTCAGATGGCAGTTCTGCCACTGACCCGGTGGCGGAAGAGCTTGGGCCCGCAGAGCCACCACCGCCGCCAGAGCTGGAGGTAGAGTGATGAGGCAGCAAGTTAATCAGCAGGCGAATGCAGCATCACAAGACGGCTTTGCGTTGTTAACGGTGCTGATTATTGTCGCTCTGGTGGCGACGCTCTCCAGCCAGTTGCTCTATCAGCAGCACTTGAGTGTCAGCCGCAGCGCCCATATGCTGCATCAGGCGCAGTCCCTGTCGGTGGCCTGGGGGTTGGAAGACTGGGTTAAACGCGGACTGGAGCTGGATGCTAAAAACAATCAGAATGACCATCTGCAGGAGCTGTGGTCGCAGCCGTTGGTGAGTGTGCCGTTTGCCGGGGGCGATATCTCCGGACAGCTGTATGATCTGCAGGGACGGATTAACTTGAATAATGTGCAGGCCAGCGAACAGCAGCAGCGTGAGCGCTGGCAGCAGTTGATTGATCGTTGGGTGACACGCATTGGTTTAGAGACACCATTGAGTGAGGTGCTGACCGATTGGGTCGACCTGGATCAGGAGCCGCTGCCCGGCGGTGCGGAGAGCGATAGCTATCTGTTGATGCAGCCGCCGTATCGCGCCGCCAATCAGCCGCTGGTGATGCTGGAGGAGTTGAATCAGCTGCAGGGCTTTCAAAAAATCGCTTATGAGCCCTGGTTGGCGATAAAAGCTTCGGCCAGCACTTTGCCCAGCGTCACGCCGATCAATGTCAATACCGCCAGCAAGGTGGTGTTGATGTCGCTAACCGACTGGATGAATGAGAGTGTGGTTGACAGTTGGATTGAGTTAAGAAAACAGACTCCGGCAGCCGAGACCGCCGAGTTTCGCCGTTTTATGCAGCAGCAGACCGGGCAGACGCCGGAGCTGTTGGCTGACGCGCTGCCGGACTGGTTGATCTCTATCCGCAGTGACTATTTTTTGCTGCAGGGGCAGATTAATTACGGTGATGCACAGCAGGGTGTGTCGGCCATTTTTTACCGTCCCGCCAACAGCCCGGTTAAGCTGGTGCAGCGATGGTTAAGTGTTCCGCAAAATTAAGCTTGCGGTGTTTAGATAAGTAACGAAGGATAAGCTTAGTCGATGGAAAAGCAGAGCGAGTTACAGATTGACGCGATGCAGTGCAAGTTTGATCTTGAAGGTAAACTTTGGATCAAAGTGAATCAGTCAGAATGGCAGGAAGCGGCGTTTGTCTTGCAGACACAGGGTGCCGAGTCGGCCATTAAAAAAGCCCTGGCCAAAGTCAAAGTGGTGTGGGTGCCGACTGAACAGGTGACGTTAATACAGCAGTTTGTGCCGGGCAGACGCAAGCAGGACTGGCTC
Organism: uncultured Thiosulfatimonas sp.; assembly: GCA_964574275.1. Lineage (GTDB taxonomy): Bacteria > Pseudomonadota > Gammaproteobacteria > Thiomicrospirales > Thiomicrospiraceae > Thiomicrorhabdus. The sequence continues at coordinate 11,435 of CAZNML010000027.1, forward strand.
AACGCTTTGCCTTATGCTTTGGAAGAGTCGCTGGCGGAACCGGTTGAGGGCTTGCACTTTGTTGCTTTAAACCGCAATTCGGCAGGCCTGGTTGATGCGGCGGTGGTCTCCAAAGCGCGTATGTTGAATTGGGTGGAGCAGCTGCAGGAGATGCAGCTGGATCACGCCCTGTTAGTAGCGGACTGCTTTCAGGTTGAACTCAATCCAGCCGTGACTGTCGCTGACAGTGAGTCGCAATCGCAGCAGGCCTGGTCGGTTTATCAGGACGGCACGCAGCGTCATCTGGTGCGAACCGGTGAGTATGCCGGCTTTGCAGGCAGTGCCCAGTGGTATCAGCAGTTAAAACAGATTGCGACGCAATCCGGCGGTGATATCGCCACGCAGACCGTCACCAGACTGACTGATTCTTGTCACATTAATCAGATATCCAGCCGTAACCCGTGCCAAGCCTTTAATTTACGCGTCGGTGAGTTCCCGGTGCGTTCGCAACAGAGCGGAACCTGGTTACGTCTGAAATGGCCGGTTGTGTTACTGCTGCTGTTGCTGATCGTCTACCTGGTTGGTTTGCATCTGCAGACCGAACAGCATCGTCAACAGGCGCAGGCTTATCAGTCTCAGACCGAGGCGCTGTTCAAGGAGCGTTTTCCTGAGGTGAAGCGGATCGTCAATATTCAAGTGCAGGCCAAAGCTCGATTTGCCGGTGAGTCCCCAGCTGGTTCAGTGCAGAGCGGGCCAAGCCAATTGGCGCGTCAGTTGGAAGGTGTCTTTAAAAAGTACCCGTCTATAAAAATCAAACGTCTGGACTGGAAAGCCAGTTCAGCGCAGCTGGCAGTTCATATTCAGTCGGCGCAGGTTGCCGCTTTGCAGAATCTGCTCAATGAAGTCAAACAGACGCAGAGTGCGGAGTTGAAAGTGAACAACGTTTCGCAGACGCTGGCAGAAGGAGTGTTGTATGTGGATGCAAATTAACCAGGCCTGGTCACAACTGGCCGAGCGTGAGCGCAAGATGTTAATGCTTTTAGCGGGCTTTTTAGTGCTGGTACTGTTCTATTTAGTGCTGTGGTCACCGCTGCACAGCGCCTACCAGCAAGCGCAGCAGGACGAGCAGCGCGCGCAGCAGCAGTGGCAGTGGCTGAGTGACCAGGTGAGGCAGAACCCGATGGTGGAAAAACAGAAAAATGGCCTTCAATATGCGAGCCAGTCGCAGTTGATGGGCAGTTTGCAGAGCAGTTTGCGTAAACAGAACCTGCTCTCTTTTATGAGCACCATGGCTCCGTCAGCCAAAAGTATTAAGGTTGATTTTAAAGAGGTAAATGCGCCGCGCCTGTTCCGCTGGTTGTCGGAATTAGAGAAGCAGGGCTTGGTTAGCCAGCAGTTACAGATCAATGCTTTGAAACCGGGGGTGGTGCAGGCCTCGATTCGTTTTGGGGTGGCGCAATGATATTGAGTTTAAAGCGTGCCAGCGCCAACAATAAACACTCCAAAACCGTTTTGACCGCGTTGGCTTTTGTATTGCTAATACTGCTGTCTTTTATCTACCACTTGCCAGCCAGTTGGGCACTGCAGCAGCTTCAACAGCAGCAGCCGTTGCCGCCGCAGCTGCAGATCTCTCAGGTGCAGGGCACCATCTGGGATGCGCAGGCACAACTGAGCTGGCGTGAATCGCAACAGAGTATTGCCTTAGGCAAGCTGCACTGGCAGTTAAGCGGCTGGGCGCTGCTGTCACTGCGAACGCAGCTCGACTTTAATCTGGATCGAGCTCAAGGCGGGGTGCGTGGCACCTTGAGCAGTGGACTGTTAAAGCAACAACAACTGCAGCTCTCTGCTGTAAACGGACTGCTGCCACTGGCAGAGCTGCAGCCGCTAATGCCAAGAGAGTATCGCAATCTGGGTAAAGTCCAGGGTGAGTTACAGTTAATGGATCTTGACCTAACCTGGGATCAGGGCACTGGCTGGATCACGGCAGTTGGCGGCGCTTTGCAGCTGAGTCAGCTTGATATTATGGGAGCGGGAATACCTGCTGTAGAACTGAGACCGTCCATGATGGATTCAAGCCTGAAACTGGCGGCTCAGGGCAGTGGACAGGGCTGGCAGCTGGCTGGTGAAGCTCTGATCGGTATGGAAAATTATCAGCTGGATTTTGCGGTTAAGGCTGAAAATTCGGCTACAATGCCTGATTGGACCGATCTGTTGATGCAGAGAAAGAGTCCGGTGTTAGCAATATTTGAACAGAGAGGACGCAGATAGTGCGTGATCTATTTCGCTACGGCGGTTATTTGATTTTAGCAGGCTCCTTAGGTGCCTTAGGCGGCTGCGGCGGTGGAGGCGGCGGCTCTTCTGCGCCTGCAGCAGAGGCACCAGAGCCGGCGGATGACACGGCCATTGCCACCATTAATGATCCGTTTTTTGAACACCAGTGGTATCTGTATAACACCGGTCAGGCGGCGTTGACCGTTTCCGGTGATGGTGGGCAGGCCAATGGCGAGGGTGAGTTTGCCGATATCCGCATTATCAATAGCAATACCAATGATGCCGACGCCTATGCCATGGGTTATAGCGGTGAGGGTGTGAAGATTGCCGTGATTGATAATGGTCTGGAGATCGGCCATGAAGATCTGAGCGACAATATCACCGCCAACGCCTCCTATAACTTCTTCTCTGACAGCAACGGCAAGGGGCTGCATGATCCGACCGCTACCAATGATGTCGACAATCCGAATGGCTATCACGGTACCTCGGTAGCCGGTATTGTCGCTGCACGCGGTGGCAATGATATCGGTATCTGGGGGGTGGCACCGAGTGCGGAACTGGTCGGTTATAACCTGCTGTATAATTCGTTCAATCTGAATGATGAGCTGGCGGCGATCGGTTACTCCGATACGGTAAGGAGTGTCTGCAATTCGGAACCGTGTTATCCCGAGCTGTATAGTGAGAGTATTGATGTTTTCAATATGAGTTACGGCCGCAACCCTTATCAAGGCA
>CAZNML010000027.1:14516-20300 GCA_964574275.1 uncultured Thiosulfatimonas sp.
AGTGAGAGTATTGATGTTTTCAATATGAGTTACGGCCGCAACCCTTATCAAGGCACCAATGAGAACCCGGCTTATAGCCCGGAAATTATCGCCGGCCTCAAGGCGGGAACCGAAACCTTACGCAGTGGTAAAGGTGCGATCTATGTCAAGGCGGCGGGCAATGAGTTCTATGGTGGGGCGGCATTTGGCACCAGCTGGTGTGAGCAGGCACAGGATAATAATGTCACCTGTTACAACACCAATATGGAGAATGAGAATGTTACGCCGTATCAGATGATTATCGGTGCTTTTAATGCCGATGATGAGCGCGCCAGTTACTCCAATACCGGTTCGGCCTTATGGATGGTGGCACCGGGCGGCGAGTTCGGGGTCAACTATCCGGCTTTGATCTCCACCGACCAGAGTGGCTGTAGTTACGGCTTCAGTCAGAATGAGTCGAATGACTACCCCTACAACCTGTCGCCGTTTGACTCCGACTTCAATACCGGTGTGAATGGTACAGATAATGAGAGCTGTAACTACTTCTCCGCTTTCAATGGCAGTTCCGCTTCGACCCCGATTATCAGCGGTATTGCCGCGCTGATGCTGGAGGCGTATCCGGCGTTAAAGTGGCGCGATGTCAAACATATTCTAGCGACCACGGCGCGTCAGCTGGATGCGAATCGTGCCGATACAATTAAGGATCTGGATGCCGGACCAGGCCTTGATAATGTCACATTGGAAGCGGGCTGGATCACCAATGATGCCGGTTATCACTACAGCAACCATTATGGTTTTGGCGCGCCGGATAGCAATGCGGCCTTGCAGATGACGCTGGACTGGAAAGTGGGCGGCACCCATCTGGATGATCTGCAGATGACCGCGGCACTCAGTGGTACGGTTCCGGCGAATGCGGATATTCCGGATTATGACTCGACCGGGCTGTCGACCACAGTGAATGTGGCGGATAATCTTGTGACCGAGAGTGTTGAGCTGGTAATCAGTATTGATGATCTGAACGGCACCACTACTGACAGCACCACCAATAAGATCGATATGAGTGATTATCAGATTGTATTGCGTTCACCGGCAGGGACCGAGAGTGTGTTGCTGACCCCTTACAACGCTTACGAGTCGGGGCATGATATGATTGACCTTAAGCTGATCAGCCACGCTTTCTATGGTGAAGCCAGTCAGGGAGATTGGACTTTGATTGTGCGTGATCTGGACAATACCGATGACTACTCTGCTAAGAATCGTATTGCGCACGTGGGTGAAGGTAAATTGACGGAGTGGACCTTGAAAGTCTACGGACACTAAGGTTTTAAGAGTAACATTTATGAAAAACACTTTACAAAAAACAGTTGTTGCAGGCCTGCTAGGATTCAGTTTAATGGCTACGACTCAAGTATCAATGGCATTTACCGAGGGCTGCCAATTGGTTGCCAGAATGGCGGGACCCGCTTATGATACCGCACCGCTGAAGGTGGCGAGTTTTACGGCACCTGAGCAGATGCCGCCAGCCTTTGGGCTGGAGTACTGGGAGCGCACCGGCGCCTGGTTTATCTATCAAACGCCACAGAGCTGGTTTACTAAAGAGAGCTGTGCGCCCTTGAGCAAGCGTTTTGAAACTACGCTGGTGGAGTTTGCGCCGGTATTGCAGAACACTAAACAGGGGCAGTATGCGGTGGTAACGCCGAGCTTTATGCTTAAAACCTATAACAAAGCGGATATCGACAAGATGGCGCAGCGTTATAACATTCGCCTGTTAACCAATCTTCCGAGTGGGGGCGCGGCTATTTTTGATGTTGGCCAGCAGAGTTCCTATGATCGTATGTTAGAGATTATGGATCGTGATAAGGACATCCGTTATGCCGCACCGGTTTTGTCAGAGAAGCGTTATCGTCTGCGTTAAGCTTGTTTAAAAAACAGTCAGGCCTGGTTAATTCCAGATATTAAAAAAGCGATGTTGAATAATCTCAGCATCGCTTTTTTATTGGGCTACGCAGGCCTGGAAATTTATCTTACAGTCCCTGGCTCTGCTCCACCATCTTATAGATATCAACCCGTTTTGCATTGCCTAAATTAGCCAGAGCCTGGTTAATGCGTTTCTCCAGATTACTTGGGTAGTGCTCTTCCAGCGTTAAACCGATAATCGGTTCGGCAATCTGCTCGCCTTTGCTGTTTAGAAACAGGGTGGTCGGTGCGACCTTAACCCCTAATTTAGGGCCATAGGTTTTCATCTCCAGATCATTACCGGCAAAGTCTTTCATCATCCAGTGCGACTTATCCAGCAGCACCTGTTTAAACTCACCGTAGCTCTCCAGGTCGGTGGTTTGCAATAGAGGGTGCAGGATATTCTCTTCCAGTTTTTTACAGTAGTTACACCAGGTGGCGGTGACAAAGATCACTACCGGCACATCGTGTTTGGCTGCAGTGGCTCCAGTCTTTTTCAGATCGACTGCCAGCGGCAAAATTTCGCCCGCTTGGCTATTAAGTGGCAGGCTAGCCACCAGGCTGATAAACAGCGCTTGTAATAATTTCATGGAAACTCCGTAATAGACAGACTTTGAATGGCACGGTGCTTTAACGATAGCGGCCGCGGCATTGGCCATTTTTGTCTTTAATAAAAATCTTCAGGCCTTTAAAGGATTCGTATTTGTTAAAGGTGTAACTGTGGCTGGTTTTGGAACCACAATCCCAGCGACCGTCACGCAGTACTGCAATATAGTCACGGCTGTAGCTGGAGGGCGAGTTCAGGTAGAGATAGAGACCGGTTCCCTCCTGATTATATTTCAGATAAGCACGTTCCGTTGAGTGGTTGCCTTTGCCGTCTCGCATATTGAGTGAGATCTGTTTGATCTCGCCGCGTGCCAATAGCAGCGTGCTTGGCTGAAGCTGATAGACCTTTTTCTTGTATTGATACTGTCCGCCCAGCAGATTGACCATAATGACATTGCCGCGCGCCGGAGACTCATACAGCTTATTGATACGCTCTTCTTCTTTGAGCTGCAGTGCCAGCTCCAGTTCGCGCTGCTTGCCTTCGGTTTTAATGCGCGCCAAACGCTGCTGTTCATAGTACTGCTGCTGTTTCAACAGCATCGCTTTACGTTCGCCGGCAGAGAGTTTTTGCCACTGCTCCTGCGTCATTCCTAAAGGGTAGGGGCTGCTGGCGCAGGCCGTTAAAGTCAAAGCCAAGAGCGTCAGTAAAATAGTTTTAAGCATGCGATTCTCCCAAGCGGCTTGAGCGGCCTACTTTTTAAACAGGAAGTAGCCGCCGGCAATGATGATCGCCAATTGAGTCCACAGTTGCTGCTCCAACTCAAAAGGAATAAACAGTCCGAGCAGAATTAAACCGAGCCCAATGCCGCGATTACGCTGCTGGTTGTTCTGCTTTTGAATCGTCTGCTGCAGCTCTTCTATCTGCGCGGACTGTACGCCTACACCATTATGTGCCAGTTTGTTTAAAGTACTGTGCAATAAACCTGGAATTTGTGGGGCCTGCTCAATCCAGAACGGCAGGTTGGCTTTAATGTTTTTTGCCAGACTCTGCGGGCCAACTCGATCCTGCATCCACTCTTCCAGGAATGGTTTAGCAGTATCCCATAGATCCAATTCGTCATCCAGCTGTCGACCCAAACCTTCAATATTTAGTAAGGTTTTCTGCAGCAATACCAGCTGCGGCTGCACTTCCATGCCGAAACGGCGAGCGGTCTGGAATAGACGCATCAGGAACAGACCGAAAGAGATCTCTTTCAGTGGGCGATCCCAGATCGGTTCACACACGGAGCGGATGGCCGACTCCAGCTCATTAACGCGGGTATCAGCCGGCACCCATTCCGATTCGATGTGCAGTTCGGAGACACGCAGATAGTCGCGGTTAAAGAAGGCGAGGAAGTTCTCCGCCAGGTAACGCTGGTCTTCCGGGGTCAGGGTGCCCATAATGCCGAAATCGATCGCGGCATAACGGCCGTCCGGCAGAACAAAGATATTCCCCGGGTGCATATCGGCGTGGAAGAAGTTGTGTTTAAACACCTGAGTAAAGAAGATAGTGACCCCTTTGGCAGAGAGGTCGGTCAGGTCGATGCCCTGTTCAATCAGCTTCTCGGTCTCACTGATGCGGGTGCCGTAGATGCGCTCCATGGTCATCACATTGTCATTGGTGTGTGACCAGTAGATCTCCGGTACATACAGCAGATCGGAGTCTTCAAAGTTGCGACGTAGCTGCGTGGCATTGGCCGCTTCACGCATCATATCCAGCTCATCCAGAATGGTTTTCTCAAACTCCTCAACCACTTCGGTCGGGTGCAGACGGCGTGACTCCTTGACCGCCGCTTCCAGCAGCTTGGCCAGGCTGAACATAATGGAGACATCCTGCTCAATTACCGGTTTGATGTCCGGGCGCACCACCTTGACCACCACATCGGTGCCGGAGTGCAGGGTGGCACCATGCACCTGGGCAATTGACGCCGACGCCATCGGTACCGGATCAAACGAGGCAAAGGCCTCTTCAACCGGCTGTTTCAGTGCGGTCTCTATCAGCTGTTTGGAGTGGGCTTCATCAAATGGCGGGCAGTCATCCTGTAGTTTGGTCAGCTCCACCGAGATGTCCTGCGGTAGCAGATCCTTTCGGGTCGACAGCGCCTGACCCAGTTTAATAAAGATTGGGCCCAACTCTTCCAGAGCAAAACGGATACGTTCGCCGCGGCCGGCTTCAGACTGCCCACGCCAGTTCCACGGGAACAGGCGGTTTAACAGAATTAACCAGCTGTATTTGGTATCGGTTAACACCATCTTATCGATCTGATAATAGGTTAATACCTGATTGATTTTGATGATGCGGAAAAGTTGTTTAAGTAGTTTCATGCAGTTCAATTCTGTTTTGTATTAAAGGGAGCGTAATTTGATGCAGCCAATTTATCGGTTATTGCGATTTAAGCAGAGCTTCGATGCGTTGTTCAATCTGCTCTAACTCAGAGGAGGTCTGCGTAACCTGCTGATTGAAAAAATCAACCTGGCTGCGGGTTGGTACCGCATTCAGCTCAAACTGCAGGTACTCTTTCAGGGTATCGCCAGCCTGCTGTTTGGCGGCCTGCTTGCCTTTTAACAGCGAACGCACGCCATGACCGATCTTGAAAGCGACCAAGTCACCGGTGTAGTGAGACAGGTGCTCCTCCCAGTCAATCTCCAGTGTGGCCAGAGCATGGATAAACTGCTCACCTAAGATCGGGTTGCCACTGATATTAGAGTTCGGCAGAGGTTCATTGTTCGCCAGCGCAATCAGATCCATCAGATTGCTGTCCACTTGGCTGTCGGCTCCACCCTGCAGGTCGTGCGACACACTGACTCCGTAAGAGGTAAACAGCAGATAAAAGCGCTGCTGCAGGTCGGTTAAATGCAGCGCAATCACGCTATCTTCCAAAGGCTCGAAGGCGCGCCCCTGCATCTCATCCAAACGAATCGCTTCATTCAAAGCCACTTCCATGGCTTTTGACAGCGTTAAACTCACCAGGCCTGCTTGTTTATCCATCGGTTTTACCTAATGCTTAATTTTGGGTTAGTAACAAATCGTTTTTTAAATAGATCTAATATTATTTAGCCAATTCAAAAAGTTCTGAGTGCGGGTAAATCAAGGAGAAAAAAGGAAGTGTACAAGTGTACACGACCGTTTTCGACGCTGAGTTAGCTGTGCTCAGGGCTTTGTTGAATGGTTAAATTAAAATTTCCAGCCACGGTGTAGGGCCACTATTCCCTCACTCATGTTTAGATATTCGGCCTTATCAAACCCGGCATCCAGCATCATCT
>CAZNML010000028.1:0-3646 GCA_964574275.1 uncultured Thiosulfatimonas sp.
GGCAAAAGTAATAAGCATTCCAAAGAAAACCAATACGGTGACGATTAATCCAGCCCAGTCCTGGCCTGTCATCGCAGACCAGTCTGTACTGAAATAGTGTTCAAGATTACTCACGGTATGTCTTCGCGTCGTCTAGTTTAACCATGGTTCCTAATACCTGTAGGTAAGCAACCATCGCGTCCATTTCGGTATAACCTTCGATCGCCTTGTTAGCGTTCTCGATTTCCCAGTCAGTGTATGGAACACCTAGGGTACGCATTGCAGCAAGACGAACTTGCATATCACGCTTAGTACCGAAGAAATCTTCTTCAATGCTGTTTTCCGCTAACCAAGGGTAAGCCGGCATAACAGACTCAGGCACCACATCCTGTGGACGCATCAAGTGCATTACGTGCCACTCATCAGAGTATTTACCACCTAAACGAGCCATATCTGGACCAGTACGCTTAGAACCCCACTGCATAGGGTGGTCATACATAGATTCTGTCGCCAGAGAGTAGTGACCATAACGCTCACGTTCATCACGGAAAGGACGAATCATCTGCGAGTGACAAATATAGCAACCTTCACGCATATAAAGATCACGACCTGCTAGCTCAAGCGGAGTATAAGGACGTACCCCGTCACCCGCTTTCCAGTCAGCCATTACAGGCTTGCCATTGTTATCAAACTTGTACAAGGCTTTGTCAGAAACGACTTTGCCATCTACTTCAGTGAAAGTACGTTCCCAAACTAACTCTGGGAACTTCTCATTCTTAACGTTACCGTATTTATCTGTTTGCTCAGTGTAATCCACTGCAGACTTGAGATAGAACAACGGTACGATTTCTACACTACCAGCGCTCGATACTGCTAACGCAGTCGCAAGGAATAGAGCAAAAATATTACGCTCCATACCATCCTGGATGTTTTTTGGTTCTTGATTATCTGCCATGAGTTTGTGCTCCTCAACTCATTAATTTCAATTAAGCAGCGGTTCAACCGCCACTTTTCTTGATTTGCGTTTTACGCGTGTGCTGCTGCACCACTTGTTGCTTTAGCATTTGCCATACGAATTGTCATAACAACGTTATATAGCATTACTGCCGCACCAGCGAAGAATAGGAATCCACCTAAAGTACGCATTGCATAGTAAGGGTGCATAGCTGCAACCGACTCAGCGAATGTGTAAGCTAGTGTTCCGTACTCATCGTACGCACGCCACATTAGACCTTGCATGATCCCTGATACCCACATTGCAACGATGTAGAAAACAGTACCAATAGTCGCTAACCAGAAGTGGAAGTTAATTAACTTCATAGAGTACATCTCTGTATTCCACAGCTTCATTACCATGTGGTAAATCGCACCGATCGAAACCATAGCAACCCAACCTAATGCACCAGAGTGAACGTGACCAACCGTCCAGTCAGTGTAGTGAGATAGCGCGTTTACAGTTTTCGCAGCCATTACAGGCCCTTCGAATGTAGACATTGCGTAGAACGCTAGAGAGATAATTAAGAAACGTAGGATGTAATCTGTACGCAGTCTGTCCCAAGCACCTGAAAGCGTTAACATACCGTTAAGCGCCCCACCCCATGAAGGAATGATCATCGCAAGAGAGATTACCGCACCAAGAGAACCTGTCCAATCTGGAAGTGCTGTGTACTGAAGGTGGTGAGCACCTAACCATACATAACCAAACATCAAAGCCCAGAAGTGGATTACCGATAGACGGTACGAGTAGATAGGACGCTGTGCTTGCTTAGGTACAAAGTAGTACATGATCGCAAGGAAACCAGCTGTCAAGAAGAAACCTACAGCGTTATGACCCCACCACCACTGAATCATCGCATCTTGTACACCAGCGAATAGTGAGTAAGAGCGGAACAGTGAAACAGGAATCGCTAGACCGTTAACAACATAAAGATATGTGATCGCGATCATCATACCCATGAAGAACCAGTTTGAAACGTAAACGTTTGGATGTGTCTCTTTGTTACGTGACGCAATCGTCATTACAAAGTTAAATGTGTATAGAGTCCAAACAACGGCGATCGCGATAGCTAGCGGCCACTCTTGTTCGTGATACTCTTTACCTGTTGTCATCCCTAACGCCAGAGTAATTACAACTGCAAGCAGGCCAATAGTAAACAGGATAGCTGTTAACCATGCCATTGAGTTGCTCCATAGCTTCACACCGTTCGTTCGCTGAACAGTATAGAAAGCGGTTGCCATTAACGTCATACCACCAAATGCATAAATAACTGTGTTTGTATGCATTACACGTAAACGTGCGAAAGTGATTTCCGCGATATCAAAATTTAACGCAGGCCAAGCAAGCTGTGCTGCGGCATAAGTACCCATTAAAGTACCTAATACCAAAAATACAACTGCACCTACCGTTAAATACTGAACCACGCCATTATCATATTGTGGCTTTGCTGTAGTATCCATCAGTCGGATTCCCCTTTATAGTCTTAAAGTTTTACCCATTTCCATTTTGAACTTTACATTTCAATTTAGGAACAGGCTCCTCAATCGCTCGTAATTATACAATGCATCTAAGGAGAGCACCCCTCAAAAAGAGACCATAAACTTAATCCATATCAATAATCTGACAGGATCTTGCCTAAAACCCCTTAAGAGTGGAAAACGGGCAATTTAAATAAATCTTCGAGATTATCCCAAACATCCGCCTTATTCGGTACTAAAAAATATTTATGGCGCACAACAAACAAACTTATAACACTCGCCTACAAACCACGTTTATACAGGGGTTTAACCCTAACTTTATAAATATTAACAGCATGATAGGAAGGCTAAAGTCCCAAAATAAATGGATTGAAAAACAGCAGCGTAAAATGACATAAAGTTCGATAACAATATCCAACCAAATCACTTTACGTTATTATATTGTGCACTTAACTTTATTAGGACAAAGCAATGCGCACAGCAACTATTGAACGCAATACTTTAGAGACTCAAATCCAAGTAAGCGTCAACCTTGACGGCACAGGAAAAGGCGAATTCAACACCGGTGTTCCTTTTTTTGAACACATGCTGGATCAGATCTCACGTCACGGCATGATCGACATCACGATCAATGCCAATGGGGACACTCATATTGATGACCACCACACCGTTGAAGATGTAGGCATTGCCTTGGGACAGGCAATTACTAAAGCTGTGGGCGATAAAAAAGGTCTTACCCGCTATGGTCACGCTTACGTTCCTTTAGACGAAGCGCTGTCACGAGTGGTGATCGACCTATCTGGTCGCCCTGGACTGGAATTCCACTGTGACTTTACTCGTGAACAGATCGGTAAATTTGAAACGCAACTGGTTTTAGAGTTCTTCCAAGGTTTTGTCAATCACGCGCACGCTTCCCTACACATTGACAACCTGCGCGGTTACAACGCCCATCACCAGGCCGAGACCATTTTCAAAGCATTCGGCCGTGCTTTGCGCATGGCACTGAGTGCGGATGAGCGTATGTCAGGCATCCTGCCATCAACCAAAGGGATGCTGTAATGAGTCAAAAACTGGTTGCCGTAGTGGATTACGGCATGGGAAATTTGCGTTCAGTATCCAAAGCCGCAGAGCATGTTGCTGACAGCAATACCAAAATCCTGGTTACCAATAAGCCGGAAGAGATTGAAGCGGC
>CAZNML010000028.1:3746-10682 GCA_964574275.1 uncultured Thiosulfatimonas sp.
CTACAACTATTTAAAAACTTCCTGCAATGGAACGGTCAGTAACAAGACACACAGATTTAAGGACAAAATTTTATGCTATTAATTCCAGCAATTGATTTAAAAGACGGCGAGTGCGTTCGTTTACGCCAGGGGATCATGGAAGATGCCACCGTATTTTCAGGTGATATCGTCGCCATGGCTGAACGCTGGGTCAATCAAGACGCGCGTCGTCTGCACATGGTTGATCTGAACGGTGCCTTTGATGGCAAACCGGTGAACGCACAAGCCGTCTACCAGGTACGTGAAGCCTACCCGGATCTGCCGATTCAGATCGGTGGTGGTATTCGCGACCTTGAAACCATTGAAGCCTACCTGAATGCCGGTGTCAGCTACTGCATTATCGGTACCAAAGCGGTGCATAACCCAGAGTTTGTCGCCGAAGCGTGCAAAGCTTTCCCGGGTCACATTATGGTTGGTCTGGATGCCAAAGACGGCATGGTCGCCATCAATGGCTGGGCGGAAGTCACTGATCACGAGGTCAAAACTCTTGCCAAGCAGTTTGAAAACGATGGGGTCGAAGCTATTATCTATACTGATATCGGTCGTGACGGCATGATGCAAGGTGTCAATATTGAAGCGACACAAGCGCTAGCACAGGCGGTTAATATTCCTATTATCGCTTCTGGCGGCATCACCAACCTGGATGACATTCGCAACTTGGCTACCATCGAAGCAGACGGCGTCAGCGGAGCCATTACTGGCCGCGCCATTTATGAAGGCTCCCTGGACTTCAAAGAGGGCCAAACGCTTTCTGATCAACTGGCGCCTAAATAGTCAGGCCTTTATACCCCCTCGCGGGGTGTGGTAACTTAGGATATTTATATATGAGTTTAGCTAAACGTATTATTCCTTGCTTAGATGTCGATGACGGACGCGTGGTTAAAGGAGTTCAGTTTGTCGATATTCGTGATGCCGGCGATCCGGTCGAGGTCGCCAAACGCTACGATGAACAGGGTGCCGATGAGATCACCTTTTTAGACATCACCGCCACCGCCCACGAGCGTGACACCATGGTGCACATGGTGGAAGAGGTCGCAAGCCAAGTCTTTATTCCTTTAACCGTTGGCGGTGGTATCCGCTCAGTAGAGGACATTCGCACAATGCTGAATGCCGGCGCGGACAAGGTGGCCATTAACTCGGCGGCGATCTTCAACCCGGGATTTGTCAAAGAGGCCTGTGACGCTTTTGGTTCACAGTGTATTGTCGTCGCCATTGATGCCAAAAAAGTGAGCATGGAAGGCGATGCCGACAAGTGGGAGATTTTCACCCACGGCGGCCGCAAAGAGACCGGTATTGATGCCATCGAGTGGGCCACCAAGATGGAAGAGCTTGGCGCTGGCGAACTGCTAGTCACCAGTATGGACCGCGACGGCACTAAGATTGGATTCGATATCGAATTAACACGTGCAATTTGTGACAGCGTTAAGATTCCGGTGATCGCCTCCGGTGGAGTTGGCGAACTTTCACACCTGGCAAAAGGCATTACCGAAGGTCATGCAGAAGCCGTTTTAGCCGCCAGCATCTTCCACTTTGGTCAACACACTGTCGAAGAGGCCAAATTAGCGATGCAAAAAGAGGGAATCGAGGTTCGACTATGAGTGAAGTATTACAGCAACTTGATGCGGTACTTGAAGAGCGTAAAAAACAGGATCCAAGCGAATCCTATGTCGCCAGCCTGTACGACAAGGGCTTAGAGAAGATTTTGAAAAAGGTCGCTGAGGAGTCAGTGGAAACCGTTATGGCCGCCAAAGACATCGAACACAATGGTGACAAAGACCACCTGGTGTATGAGGTTGCAGATCTGTGGTTTCACACCATGGTTCTGCTGGCATCACAAGGCCTGTCGAGTGAAGATGTAACCCGTGAACTGCAGCGCCGCTTTGGCCTGTCCGGGCATGAAGAGAAAGCCAGTCGCACCAAATAAGGAGCCTAAGATGAGTACGGATAAAACGTTATTTAGCAAAATCATTGACCGTGAAATCCCAGCAAGCATCGTCTATGAAGACGATAAATGCATCGTGATCAATGACATCAACCCGAAAGCACGTGTACACCTACTGGTTATTCCCAAAAAGCCAATTCCCACCCTGTTTGACATGACACCAGAGGATAAAGATCTAATGGGACACATGATGCTACTACTGCCTCAGCTGGCAGAAGCACAAGGCCTAGGCGGTTTCAAAACCCAGATCAATACAGGGGAGTCTGGTGGTCAGGAAGTATTCCATATCCATATTCATCTACTGGGCAACTAAACGCAAACCGCGTCTTGGCGATAACTAAAACCCATTGCATCACAAGTATTTTTTGTGTAAAGCCAGGGCGTTATTTGCTATTATTAGCAGTCATTAATATTCAGTGCATTTATAACAGCATATAAATAAGCATGTAAGTGCACTTAAAAAAACTATTTATTGGTGTAGCAAAGTCTACCCAACACAATCGGAGTAAAAAACATGGGCATCAGCATTTGGCAGTTACTTATTATCCTAGCAATCGTATTGGTACTATTTGGTGCTAAGCGTCTTAAGAACGTGGGAAGCGATCTAGGTGGTGCAATCAAAGGTTTTAAAAGCGCAGTAAAAGAAGAGGAAGATAAAAAAGACTCTGATACTGCTGAAAAGAAACTAGAGAAGAAAGATGGCGACAACGTATTTGACGTTGCAGCTGAAGAGAAAAAACCAGCTGATAACAAAGATAAAGCGTAATTTCGCTTTTATCTCCCAGCCATTTTATTGTTAAGTTAGTTAGGTTATTACGATGTTCGACATCGGTTTTTTAGAAATCTTAGTCATACTGGTTATCGCTCTACTGGTAATTGGTCCTGAACGCATGCCCGAAGTGGCACGTAAGTTAGGTGCTTTTATGGGTAAAACCAAAAAGTTCATTAACTCCGTGAAACAGGAAGGTCAGCTGCAGGAGACGGTCGATGAACTCAAGAAATCGATGGACATGCAGGAAGAGCAGAAACAGATACTTAACCTTGAACAAGAGCTGCAAGAGAGCATGAATCAATCTGCACAAGAGATTGATCTGGAAGAGTTCAAGCGTCCAACCTTTGGTGGCGCAGAACCTGCAAGCAATACCTCTGGAGGAAGTCAGTTCTCTAAGGCACCTGCCCAGCCAGTTATGCCGACTTCCGAGACCCGCACTCAAACTGAAGCACCTGCTGAAGCTGCACCGCAAACCGAAGCGCAAGCTGAGGCGAAACCGGCAACGGAAGAAAACAGTGTTGCTCAGACTGAGAGCGCCCCTAAACCGGAATCAAAAAGTTAAATCATGAGCAATAGCGCGCTCCCTCCTCAAGACCAAGAGATGACCCTAGTTCAGCACCTGCTGGACTTGAAGACCAGTCTGACCAGAAGTATCCTGGCGATACTGGTGCTATTCATCTTTCTGTTTCCCTTTGCGAATGATATCTATGTCTATATCTCGGAGCCGCTGACTCGCTTTTTACCGAGCGATACCAGCATGATCGCAACCGGGGTTGCGTCACCGTTCTTGACCCCGTTCAAGTTGAGTTTAGTGCTTGCCATCTATATGGCGATGCCATTTCTGCTGTATCAGCTATGGCGCTTTATTGCTCCAGCACTGTATCAGCACGAACGTCAGCTGGTTGCCCCTCTGCTGTTTTTTAGCTCGTTCCTGTTCTATGCCGGCGGCGCTTTCGCCTATTACGTGGTGTTTCCATTGGTATTCGGCTTCTTGTCAACCACAGCACCCGATGGCGTCACCATCGCCACCGATATCTCGCTCTATCTAGACTTTGTCATCAAGATGTTCTTCGCGTTCGGTATGGCCTTTGAAGTGCCGATCGTCACAGTACTGTTGATTCTGAGCGGCATGGCTTCACCGGAAAAACTGGCTCACGGCCGTCCTTACATTATTGTTGGTGCCTTCGTTATAGGCATGTTATTAACTCCACCAGACATTATCTCTCAGACTCTGTTAGCCATTCCGATGTGGTTACTGTATGAGATCGGTGTCGTGGTTGGTGCCTATGTATTGAAACGCCGTAAAGCGGCGGCAGAAATCCGTGAAAACGGTGAGCCTGAACCAGATCCGGAGGGTGGTGCGAAACAAAAACCGGCTGCCACAGGTCAATCTAATACCGCGTCTGAAAATACAGCGCCGACACAACACAGTCCGAACGACGATGAGATCGAATACGACAATCGTTATGCAGACCAGGTTGATGATGATTTAGACTGGGATGCTGAGTTCGATAAAATTGATTCTGAAATGAGTATTCTTGATAAAGAGTACAATAAACGTAAGCAGGCGGAAAAGGAGAAGGAAGACAGTGCCAACTCTACTACAAAACCATCCGCTACAACGGACTCAGACTCTAAAGCGGAAGCTAAAACCGACAAATAAGCGGTTTTACAGTTCGATACAAAAATGGCCAGGCCTGGTTAAACTCTTCCGGGCCAGCGCCAAATCTTCTCCAGCGCTGACTCTCAGCCTACTCTTTATCAGCAATCTGCTGTTCAATGTCAGCTTCGCTGCACACACCCCGAACAACAGTTTAAAAAACCACCTTAGTCCCTATCTGGCGATGCACGCTGACGATCCGGTTCACTGGCAGGACTGGTCACCGCAGATCTTAAAACTCGCTCAGGCCAGCAACAAACCGATACTGATCTCCAGCGGCTATTTTGCCTGTCACTGGTGTCATGTGATGCAGCAGGAGAACTACCAGCATAAGCCCGCTGCCGGCCTGATGAACCAGCACTTTATTTCCGTTAAACTGGATCGTGAGCTCAATCCGGATCTGGATCGCTATCTGATTGAGTTCTCACGTCAGCTCACTGGCCGGGCAGGATGGCCGCAACATGTGGTCTTAACGCCGCAGGGCTACCCTTTTTCAGCCTTTGGGTACCTACCAAACGATCAGTACCAAACCACACTCAACAACATTCATCAGGCCTGGTCAAAGCGACCACAGCAGATCAAACAGCTGGCTAAAAGCGCCAGCATGCAAAGGCAAACAACACACAGCCAAGTCCTGAGCCCAAACGAGTTCAGCCGCGCATTTTTTGCACAACTCGAGTCGCAAATGGATGATCTTAGTGGCGGCTTAAAAGGCAGTAGCAAATTCCCTTTAACCCCCATGCTACTGGCGTTATTAAAACAGCCAAAACTCAATGATACGCAACAGGACTGGCTGGAGTTAACGCTGGAACAAATGCAGGATCAACACCTGCAGGATCACATCAATGGCGGTTTCTATCGTTATACCGTCGATCCGGAGTGGCAGATCCCGCACTTTGAAAAAATGGGTTATGACAATGCTCTGCTGGCACAAGCCTATTTTATTGCCGGCGACAAAATGCAGCGCCAAGACTTTATCCAAACCGCGCAACAGACCTTAAGTTACATGGAGCAACATCTGTTTACTCCTGCCTTAGGCCTGTTTGCCAGCAGTCAATCGGCGCTGGATCAGCAAGGCCTCGAAGGCGGACCCTACCTGCTCAATCGCCAGCAGTTACAACAGAAGCTGTCAAAACCCGTCTTTGACTATATTAAACAGAGCTGGCAGCTGGATTCTCCCCCACCCTATGAGTTAGGCTGGCACCCCAGCGTCACCGAGCAGCACTGGCCGCAGATCAAACAGGCACTGCAGACGCCCGTCAAGCAGATTCCCAAAGATAAAAAACACATTCTAAGCTGGAACGGTTTAGCGCTGTCGGCCTATGTCAGCGGCTACAAGGTCACTCGCAACCCTAAGTACCTCCAACGTGCCCAGCAACTGGCTTCAACCCTCATAGCGTTACTCAAACACAACAAAGCACCTCGAGCACTGACAGTCGACGGACAACGAATCGGTTTAGCAACGCTGGAGGACTACGCCTATATCATTCACGGACTTGATGCGCTGCAACAAGCCAGTGCCACCGCTTCATTAAGCAAAACTATTCAGGCCTTGAACAGCAGCGCGCAGCAGCTGTTTTTAAGCCCGCAGGGCTGGCAGGAGAGCCAGCAGCTCAGGTTACCGGGACAGAGCCGCCAAGCTGCACTGATGGATGATGCCATCCCCAGTGCCAGCGCCTTACTGGAGTGCTTAACAGAGGATCAAGGCGCCAGTAGAAACCCGCTGTTTGCGGCACAACTTCTGCAGGCCCCACTGAGTTATGCAAGTTATCTACAGGTTATACCGTGTCCGCAACCTTAAGGCTTCACCCCAATGCGCTAAATTCGTTAAAATAGAACCATCCACAATTTAGGCGATCTGCGCGGCCTAATCACTCAACACTGCTAAAGGAAAAACATGGGCCTACTTGTTGTCGGTTTTATTATTCTGTTTATTTTGACCACCCTGCCGAGTTTGTGGACCAAACACATATTAAATAAACATCGCAAGCCGCATGACACTATCCCCGGTACAGGCCTGCAGTTTGCCGAACACCTGATTAATAAATATGAGCTAACCGGCGTCACAGTTGAAGAGACTCAGGCAGGAGATCACTATGATCCCATTGAGAAGGTAGTGCGTATCTCCAGCGACAACGCGCACTCCAACAGCCTGACGGCGATTACCACTGTTGCGCACGAGATCGGCCATGCGCTGCAGGACAAGCACAACTATCCGGAACTGAAACAGAGAACCGCTTTGGTGGAGCGCGCCACTATTATGCAGAAATTCGCCGGGATCGCGCTGATGATCACCCCTTTCCTGATTCCGCTGGCACATACGCCGATGATCGCACTGCTGACCTTTGCCGCCGGTTTTATTGCCATGGGTGTTCCGGTCATTATCCATTTAAGCACGCTGCCAGTAGAGTTTGATGCCAGCTTTAAACGCGCCCTGCCGCTGCTGGAACAGGGTGATTATTTAAGCAAACGCGACCACCGTATTGCCAAAAAAATTCTGTTTGCCTGCGCCATGACCTATGT
>CAZNML010000028.1:10782-19613 GCA_964574275.1 uncultured Thiosulfatimonas sp.
CCAGCGGCAAAAACCGGGTGCTGAGCGCGTCCGCTTAGTGAGAGTCCGTCTCCAGCTGCAGAGTCACATGATGCACCTTGTGCTGCTCCAGCAGATACTGCTTGATATCACACAGGGTATGATCATTGATGTGCTCCAAGTCGGTTTTAGCATGCAGGGTCATCATCACCTGATCCTCACTGATGGCCCATAAGTGGATATGGTGCACAGCGGTCAGGTAATCAAAGTGCCTCTCTAAATCTTTGGCAATAGCCTGTATTTCATAACCCGCTGGCACGCCTTCAAGCAGAATATGCCCTGACTCCTTGGTTAAACGATAGGTCCCCACGCCAATAATGGTCGCCATTAACAGAGACAGCAGCGGATCCACCAGAACCCAGCCGGTATAGAAGATAATAATCGCACCGGCAATCACTGCCACCGAACCTAAGGTATCGCCCAAAAAGTGCAGCGTTGCGCCGCGCATATTCATATTATTTTGATTGCCGGAGTGCAGTAGCCAGAATACAAACAGATTATTTAACAGACCGATCAGCGCAATAATAAACATCTCTTTGCCCATGACTTCACGCGGCTCATAAATGCGATGTATTGCCATCAACACAATGCCGCCGACAATCAGTAGCAAAGTAAAACCGTTGACGAATGCAGTCAGGATCTGAAAGCGCTGAAATCCAAAGGTCATGCGTTCATCCGCTGGTTTCTGGCTCATATAGAAGCCCCACCAGGCCACACCCAACGCAATGGCATCAGTCATCATATGCACCCCATCCGCCACTAGGGCGATTGAGTTTACCCATAACCCACCAATGATCTCCACCAACATATAACTGGCGGTAATCACCGCGGCGATCATCACCTTTCTCTGGCTTTTGTGATCCGGCTGAGCAATATGCGTGTGGTGGTGAGCAACAGGTTGAACGTCCATAACAGTTCCTCTATACGACTTTAATGCGCCTGACTTGTTTGCTGTCTACATTAATTGTCACTCTACCTGAATCAGACGTTATTGGCGAGAGTTGATTGAAAAACAGTCATAACGAAACAATAAAACAGACTGCAACCCACAAACCAAGCAGTCCGGCTATTTTGTTTTAGCCACCGACCAGGCCTGCACAGTTGTAATCTCCGTCTTGGCCTTAATAATCTGTGCCAGAGCGTGCATGGTGGCACCGGTGGTAATCACATCATCAATAATGGCAATCTGCGATAGCCCCTCAAGTTTTTCAGGGTCGACAGCAAACGCTTTTCTCAGGTTTTTACGACGCTGCTGTGCATTTAAATCGGTTTGTGACGGTGTGTTTTTAATACGCTGGCAGGCCTGCTTGATTAGCGGCACATTCAATGACTTTGCCAGCGACTGCGCAATCAGTTCCGCTTGATTGTAACCCCGATCCCTAAAACGTGTGGCATACAGCGGCACAGCAACTATGGCTTCAACCTCACCGACCTCAACCCTTTCAGCCAGCAACTCCCCTAAAACACGCGCATAGGCGACCTGATTCTGATATTTCAGCCCGTGGATCAGCTCCACCAGCTCATCTTCAAAATAGAAGGCGGCCTGGGTGCGATCAAAGGCTGGAGGCTGAGTCAAACACGCTCCGCATACCTGAGAACCACTACTCAGTTCACAACATTGCGGACACACCTCAACGGGGTGATGCCAGCCCTCCACCACGCAGGGTGACAGATCTCGATCCACAGCGGGCTGATCGCTGACCACACATTTGGGCGGCAGCAGCCACCGTTCAAACCAGTGCAATATCGACTCCTTTTATCAGCATCATCGTTATACGCTATAATAGCGCAATTAAGATTTCACGCCTAAGGTGTGACACACCTTAGCCACATTAGCCAAAACTGGAAAACGCTATGAATATAGATAACATTGGGCAAATTCGCCACGATTGGACGGTAGACGAGATTCGCGCCATTATGGATCTGCCATTTAATGACTTGATGTTTATGGCGCAAACCGTGCATCGCCAATACTTCAACCCGAATGAAGTGCAGACCAGCACGCTGGTCAATATCAAGTCGGGTGGTTGTGCCGAAGACTGTGCCTACTGCTCACAAAGCTCACGCAACTGCACCGACGTCGAAAAAGAGCAGATGATGGAGATCCAGGAGGTCATCGAGCAGGCGGTAGTGGCTAAAGAGCGCGGCGCGACGCGTCTGTGCATGGGTGCCGCTTGGCGCAACCCAAACAAGAAGGACTTCCCGCGCGTGCTGGAGATGGTGCGTATGGTCAAGGCGATGGGTATGGAAACCTGCATGACCCTAGGTATGTTGAATGACGATCAGGTCGCGCAGCTGAAAGAGGCCGGTCTGGATTACTACAACCACAACCTCGACACCTCTGAGGCCTACTATCCGCAGATTATTACCACACGCAGCTACCAGGATCGCTTAGATACTATTGATAAGGTGCAGCAGGCCGGCATCAATGTCTGCTCCGGTGGCATTATCGGCATGGGCGAGCAGCATAAAGACCGTGCCGAACTGCTAAAGACCTTTGCCAATATGCGTGTCCACCCGCACTCGGTGCCAATCAATCTGCTGGTACCGATTGAAGGCACACCACTGGCGCACATGAAAGACAAAACCGACTCTTTCGAGTTCATCCGTGTGATTGCCACAGCACGTATTCTTATGCCGCAATCCTATGTTCGCCTCTCCGCTGGCCGCATGACGTTGACCGATGAAGCGCAGGCGCTGTGCTTTATGGGTGGTGCCAACTCGATCTTCTATGGCGACAAACTATTGACCACCGATAACCCGGAGTCCGATCACGACCTGCAACTGTTTGCCAAACTGGGCATTCAAATGCAGAAAAACACCAAAGGTGAAGCGGAAGCAAAACAGATGGCCGAGCAGATCACGGAGTTAACCGCTTAACTGATTCGCTTAACCGGCTTATAAATAAGCAGGCCTGACTCACCAGGCCAGCCAATATCCAGTTCGCTACGGGTCCTATTATGTCTATTGCATCACGATTCCAACCCAAACTGCAGCAGCGTCAACAGCAACACCTCTACCGTCAGCGCCCATTGACCTTTAGTGCCCAGCAGCCTCAAATGCAGATCAACGGCGTAAATGTCATCAATTTCAGCTCCAATGACTATCTCGGTCTGGCGAATGATGCCAGCATTAAACAGGGCCTGATCGCAGCGCTGCAAAATGAGGATTTAAGCTACGGTTCCGGTGCGGCGCATCTGGTGAGCGGGCACCACCTGCACCATCACCTGCTGGAAGATGAAATTGCCGACTGGCTAGGCACTGAACGTGCCCTGCTGTTCTCCACCGGTTATATGGCCAATCTGGCGGTACAGCAAACCTTAATGCAGAGCGGCGACACCATTCTGGCGGACAAACTCAATCACGCCTCGCTGATTGACGGCGCCCTTAACAGCGCCGCCGATCTAAAGCGTTACCCCCACCTAGATATGAATGCATTAGAGCGCCGTTTACAAAAGATCAATACCGGACAGGCCATGATCACCACCGATGGCGTATTTAGCATGGATGGTGATATGGCACCATTAAAGCAGATACAAACACTGGCGCAAACTCATCAGGCCTGGTTAATGGTGGACGATGCCCACGGCTATGGCATGCTGGGTCAACAAGGCAGGGGCTGCTTTAACCATCTGGGCTTAACCGCCAATGACGATACCATTCAGGTCGGTACTCTGGGCAAAGCCTTTGGCACCTCGGGCGCTTTTGTAGCCGGCAGTCAGGTGTTAATAGAGAGCCTGATTCAGTTTGCCCGCCCCTACATCTACACCACCGCCATGTCACCACTGAATGCCCTGGCCACTCGCATCGCTCTGAAAAAGGTCATTGAAGCGGAACCACAGCGGGCTGCACTGCAGCAGCGCATTCAGCAATTTCGCCAGGGTGCCGACGATCTCGGCTTAAGCCTTTGGCCCTCGGCAACAGCGATTCAACCCATTATTTTAGGTGCCAGTGAAACTGCGTTACAATGGAGCGACGAGCTCAAAAAACGCGGTTTCTGGGTCAGTGCCATTCGCCCGCCCACCGTGCCGCAAGGGCAAGCCCGTTTGCGAGTAACCCTATCCGCCAGCCACAGCACGGCCGATATTGATTCACTGCTCGAAGCGCTCAAACAGATAAAAAACAGTTTGGAATAATTCAAAGAAGGATCAGGCCATGTTTCGTTTTCTATTTCGTCAAATCGCAAATTATAAATGGAGCTTTAGCCTGCTGAGCCTGATCCTGATTATCATCAGCTCACTGCCGTTTGCGATTCAGTACGGAATTGAGTACGCCTTTAAACAACAGGGCGCAGACAGCGTCGCAATAAAAAACGTCGACCTTAATCTATTCAACGGCCACTTGACGATCGAGCAACTTGAGGTGCAAAAGCAGCAGCAAACCGTACTATCGGCTCAGCTGATCGACATTCAGCTCGATCTCAGCGCCCTGCTTGACCAGCAGCTACTGATTGAGTCGAGCCAGCTGCATAATGCCTCTATTCTGGCTGAACACCACGCCGAAACTTTGCACCTTGCCGGCTGGACTATTCCACTCAAGCAGACAACCACTGAAGAGGAAACTCAAAGCCTGCCGCTCGAATTCGGCATACAAACTCTGCAGCTGCATGACATTCACCTGCAACTGCAGCGCCCGCAACAGTCGGTTGAGCTGACCACATACAGCCTACATAAGTTACAGCTGAACAACCTCTATATGTGGGATAGCGAGCCGGCGGAACTGATTATCAACAGTCACCTCAATCAGTCACTGGCCAATGCCCACCTATGGCTGCACCTGTTTCACCAAGACCCTAAAATTGTCGGTACCATCAAAACCCATCAACTCAACCTGGCAGAGCTGCCCTATCTGGCGGAGCTTATTCCCACCGAGGCCCTAGCCAAAATCACCACCGACCTGACCTTTACCGCCCAGAAAAAACTCGGCGCTTTACACTATCAGCAACAGGGAAACCTGGCCGTTGAACAGGCCAGGCTGGCCCTCTCCCCTTATCAGACCGAATTCGATGCCTTGCACTGGGCGGGGGATCTCGATTTTATGCAAGACGGTAACCAGCCTGAACTCAAACTCAAAGGGCTGTTTAAGCTGCTGGCGCTGAAAGCGCAGGATAGCGACAGCAACAGCCATCTTCAAGGCTCACTCGACAGCAAACTGGATATGCAGCTCAAACTGCAGTCCGGTGCGATACTGCTGTCACAAAACGGATCACTCAATCTGCAGAATCTGGCGATCTCGCAAGCGCCATATCAACTGCAAAGCCAAAGCATGAACTGGCAAGGAAAGCTGAATTTAACTGCCGCCGCCGACACCCAGCTCGAATCGCAGAGCACGTTAAAACTCAGCGGTTTCAAAGCCAGTGACGGCACCACTACGCTCAGCAGTGATCTGACAGCCAAACTCGATCTTGAACTGAATACCTCTCCAGAAAAACTCACTCTGCTGCAGGCCGGTAATCTGCAATTAAGCCAGATTAATGCGCAACAGGCTCCTTATGCCGCCAAACTTGAGCAACTCGACTGGCAGGGGCGAATCGCCGTCAATCAAAGCCAGCAACTGGACATTGAAAGCCAGGCACAGATCAACTTGCACAGCGCACAGCTAACACATCAGCAACAAACAGTCGCGGCCGTAAAACAGCTATCGATTAAAGAGCTGCTGCTTAAAAGCCTGACAGAACTGCAGGTTAATGAA
Organism: uncultured Thiosulfatimonas sp.; assembly: GCA_964574275.1. Taxonomy (GTDB): domain Bacteria; phylum Pseudomonadota; class Gammaproteobacteria; order Thiomicrospirales; family Thiomicrospiraceae; genus Thiomicrorhabdus. Next base: position 16,492 of record CAZNML010000028.1, read on the forward strand.
CTGCTGCTCTCTGGGTTAGAGGTTGCTAAACAACAACAGCCAACCTTTATTGAGTTAGATCAGTTGCATATTGACCAGGCCTGGCTGCCGGATCCCAAAAAACTCATTATTGGTACTACTACATTGAGCGACAGCCAAACTCATCTGGTACTCAATAAAGAGGGCAAACCTGAAGCCATAGAAACTCTGATCGACCAGCTGCAGCCTGCCGAACCGGGCAACCAACCCAGCCTCGAGCCAACAGAGAACAAGCTAACACAGCTAACCGCAGACACCACGGCCGAACAGGCTGAAAACGCTGACAGCGCAGCCATGCAGATTCAGTGGCATAAAATTCAGTTTACCGGTCAACACCATCTGCATATTGTCGCCAATCAGTTTGATCCGCCGCTGCAGAAGAAGTTGCAGCTTACTGAGTTGACCATCGGTGCGCTCAACAGCAGCCAGCCAACTGCCGACACACCGCTTAAGCTGAAAGTGGTGTTAGATGAGTTTACCGAAGTCAGCACCAATGGCGTGATTCAACCTCTAAACCCCAACTTAAAACTGCAGCTGGAAAGCCAGCTCTCCGGCATTAACCTGATCGATTTAAGCCCGGTCAGTGCCAAATTTATCGGTTATAACATTAACAGTGGTCAACTGGACGCTACCCTAAGCACCGAGATTGCCGATAACAAAATCAATGCTGAAAACAAACTGAAAATTCACAAGCTAGCAATGAAAAGCACTGAGACCGAAGATGCACAGGAGTTTGATCAAGGTTTGAGCATGCCGGTCGATGCCGCGCTGTCACTGCTACGCGATAAAAACGACAATATCAGCCTGAAACTGCCGATTAAAGGCCAACTGGATGACCCAAACTTTGATCTGCAAGACATTATCAATACCGCGCTCAGCGGCGCTCTGAAAAAAGCCACCAAAGCCTACCTGTTGCTGGCACTGCAACCGTTTGGCGCCATCGCGCTACTTGGCGATATGGCAATCGACCAGAGTGGTTCCATTGAACTGCAAGCCATTACTTTCAAGCCGGGTGAAAAAACGCTCTCAACCGAGATGAAAGCCTATCTGCGTAAACTGAATAAGCTGCTGAGCGAACGCAAAGGGGTACAGATTACCGCCTGCGGTGTCGCCAATGAGGGGGATCGACAAGCACTGCTGGCAAAAGCCAAACAGTCGGCGCAACAAGTCGCACAGCAGAGCAAGCAGAGTGCCGATAAAAATACAGCCCAGTCCACTGGCAGTGCCAGCCAACAGATTGTCAATGACGAGCGCCTGTTGCTACTGGCTAAACAGCGCGGTGAGGCCATTAAACGCGCTTTGATTCATATGGGCACCGCCAATAGCCAGGTGGTGCTGTGTCAGCCCACTTTGGAGATGAGTCATGACTTGCCAAAAGTAAAACTGGGCATTTAACCACGGACAATCCGCGGGCTAAATCGGCATTGCAGCTCACAGATTTAGCGGACTTTTCTACAGACATAAAAAAAGCGGGCTAAAAAGCCCGCTCTCTTATTTGAGTAGCTAATAGAGCTTACGCCCTATTCACTAAAGCGATTAAAGTGCTGTTACGTTAGCAGCCTGTAATCCCTTTTCACCCTCTTCTACTTCAAACGAAACGCTTTGACCTTCAGCCAAAGTGCGACGTCCAGTACCGTTAATTGCACGGAAGTGAACAAATACATCTGGTCCACTCTCTTGCGCAAGAAAACCAAAACCTTTTTCATCGTTAAACCATTTAACGGTACCAGTAACTAAATCTGACATATAAACCTCAAAATATAAAACTATTACGTCTTCCCTTCTCCAAAAGAATCTTGAAAAAGAGACGTAACGCAATGCACTATAACAGCTCAAACTTTAAAAAGATAGTAAGTAATCCATATTAGTTCATGAATGATTTATGACGACTCAAAAAACTATTCCTACTCACACTATATAAAACGATTAAAATAGCGCCTATCAAACGCAACAAGACAACAATACAAATAAAAACATAAAGTTAGCAAACATGCCTTTACACATCGAACAATTCGGCAGCGGCCCGAGCCTCACCTTTATTCACGGCTGGGGCGCGCAAAACAGTGTCTGGAAAGAGTGGATCGAACACCATTTTGCAGATCACTACCGCATCACCCTGATCGAACTGCCCGGCTGCGGTGACAGCCCCAATATCGACACCGGTGATGATCTTCTGCAAGCATGGCTGGATGCCTTGGTCGAGGCTTTGCCCGAAAACACCCATCTGGTTGGATGGTCTCTCGGTGGCCTGCTCGCGCAACAGATTGCAGTGCAGCACCCGCAAAAAGTGCTCAGCCTCACCTGCCTGGCCTCCACCCCACGTTTTATTCAAGCCAAAGACTGGCACTGGGCAGTCCAGCCTAAACTGATGAATGACTTCGTGCAGGCGCTGGGTAAAGATGCCGCGGCGACCCTGAACCATTTCTGGAAACTGCAAATCCAGGGTTCTGATGGCGCACGCCAGCTGATCAAACTGTTTATCTCACAGATGAAACAGCGAAAATTGCCGAAAGTCAGCAGCCTTGCGCAAGGCCTGAAACTGTTACAGATCATCGACAATCGCCAAGCACTGCATCATATTCAGTGTCCGGTGTTATGGCTACTGGGAGAAAACGACCCATTGATTCCAAAGGAATTTGTGCAAGAATTCAGTACAATACAGCCGCAAGCCGAAATCAGTCTGATTACAGGCGCGGCACATATGCCGTTCTTCTCGCATGCAGAACAGACCGCAGCGGCCCTGCAACGCTTTTTAAATAAACAATAGAACCTATGTCAGATCCAGCTAAAATTTCATCGCCTCCAGTCAATCGTGCCCATATCAGAGCCCACTTCAGTCATGCGGCACCCAGCTATGATGAGGCGGCTATTTTGCAAAAAACGGTGGCCGAACGCATTGATGAACGCCTGGATCTGACCACCCTTGAACCGTTGGTGATAGCCGACATCGGTGCCGGCACCGGACTGCTGACCGAAAAAGTTATACAACGTTATCCACAGGCGCAACTGTTTGCCATTGATCTGTCGGAAGCCATGCTGCAACAGGCTAAACAACGTTTAAAAAAGCCAAAATTCAACTGGTTACCGCAATCCATATGGCAAAC
>CAZNML010000029.1:0-19172 GCA_964574275.1 uncultured Thiosulfatimonas sp.
AAGCCAGGTCTTGTGGGACATATAGACGCCACTTAGAGCCTGTCGGCATTAGCTGTAGCGCTTCCGTCCAACCGGCAATAACACGGTTAACCGGGAACTCAGCCGGCTGGCCACGCTCTACTGAGCTGTCGAAAACCGTACCGTCAATCAAAGTACCGTGGTAGTGGGTAGAAACGGTTGATTCTGCGCTTGGCTTATCGCCGCTACCTTCAACCAGAATCTCATACTGCAGACCCGATTCTGTTACCACAATGCCGTCTTTATTGGCGTTTTCAGCCAGGAATTTTTCACCCGCTTCAGCGGCAACTTTAGCCAGTTCAGCCTGTTTAGCCTGCATGATCTCATTGATCTCCTGGAAGGCTTTCTGGAACTGTTCATCGCTAATTGGGCTGGCAACGTTGCTCATTGAATCCATCAGACCGGCCGCAACCGCTTCTTTGTTCATTCCTTCAAAAGGGTCGTTAATCAGTTGATCACCCATTTGGCGACCAATACCATAGCTGACGATGTCAGGTGTAGAGGTAAAGTTGTTAGACATAATATAAATCTCAGTCGGTTAAAAAGGCGGCTATTTTAGCATAAGTGCTTGATTGAGATAAGTTTGCGATATTGAAAGCGCTGAAAGGGGAGGATCAGGCCTGCTTGTTTCTGGCAACAGCGCAGTAACAGGCCTGTTAAAAAAAGGGTTAGTCTTGAATAAGTTGCTCGCTTCCCATCAGGTCTTCATAGGTTTCACGTGGACGGATGACGTCGGCTCGGTCATTTTGTACCATGATCTCTGCCGCACGTGGACGGCTGTTGTAGTTGGAGCTCATGGTAAAGCCGTAAGCACCGGAGGACATCACCGCCAGCAGGTCACCCTGTTGCAGGTTTAGCTGGCGATCTTTACCTAAGAAGTCGCCGGTTTCGCACACCGGACCCACCAGATCCCATTTGGCATCCAGTCCGTCGCTGCGCGGAGTGACCGGCACAATCTCTTGATAGGCTTCATACAGCGCCGGACGAATCAGATCATTCATCGCCGCATCAATAATGGCGAAATTCTTGTGTTCGGTTGGTTTTAGAAACTCCACTTCGGTCAGCAGTACACCGGCATTACCGGCAATGGCACGACCCGGCTCAATAATGACTTCCACCTTGTCATCGTTCAGTTTGCTGATTAGCGCCTGAATATAGTCGGCAATCGCCGGTGGGGTTTCATCGGTGTACTGGATACCCAAGCCGCCACCCAGATCCAGGTGGTGAATATCAATGCCCATCTCTGCCAGCTCGGCTCTTAAATTCATCACGCGTTCCAGGGCATCCACAAACGGAGCGATCTCGGTTAACTGTGAACCGATATGGCAGTCGATGCCAACCGGGTTAACGTGGGAGCAGGCACTGGCATCGGCATACAGCTCCGGTGCGGTATTGATGTCCACCCCAAACTTATTGTCTTTCAAGCCGGTTGAGATATACGGATGGGTTTTGGCGTCCACATCCGGGTTGACTCGAATGGAGACATCGGCGATTTTGTCCATGCGTTCGGCCACCGCCTGAATGCGATCCAGTTCGGCGTGCGATTCAATGTTGAAACAACGGATGCCGACCTCTAAAGCGCGTTCAATTTCGGCAGACTGCTTGGCCACACCGGAGAACACCACCTTGGCCGGATCGCCGCCGGCACGCAGTACACGCTCCAGCTCGCCTTGAGAGACAATATCAAAGCCAGCGCCCAGCTTGGCCAATACATTCAGTACGGCAATATTGGAGTTGGTTTTTACCGCATAACAGACCAGGTGCGGTTGCGTGCCAAAAGCCTGATCAAACGCTAACCAACGATTTTCAAGTTCGCTGCGCGAGTAAACATACAGGGGGGTGCCATGCTGTTGCGCCAACTGTGCCAGAGAGACATCTTCTGCGTAAAGGGTGTTGTTTTTCAGTTGAAAGGGCGCGTTCATGGGGTGTCCTGTAATCTATCTTGGCTATGATTTTGGGTATCTGTTTGCTGCTCTATGCTCTGCTCATTGTCTGCCTGAGGCAGATAGAGCGGGCCTTTTTTGCCGCAGCCACTTAGTGCGCTTGCGGCCAATAACAGGCTGCCGATAAGCCCTAGCTTGAAGCCGTGCTGCATTGCTTGTGTTTGAATACCAAATTTAGCCATTTTGTTTATCTAAATCGTTAAAATGAGGATTATTTTATCAGAAATAGTTTGAATACGAGAGAGACAATGCAGCAAGTGGAAAACGATCAGGCCATTATTTTACAGCCTCAGCAAGCGGCCGCTTCCGCGGTGATCTGGTTACATGGTTTAGGGGCAGACGGCCATGATTTTGCGGGGATTGTTGAGCAGTTAGGTTTGCCAGAAAATCATACTACCCGTTTTGTATTTCCGCATGCGCCGGTGCAGCCTGTGACCATTAATGGCGGTATGCAGATGCGCTCCTGGTTCGATATTCGCTCCATGGATCTTTTAGGCGATGTGGATAAGGCCGGCATACAAGCCTCCTGTGATCAGGTGTTCGATTTGATTGAGCAGCAGTTGCAGCAGGGTATTGACGCAGAGAATATCGTTCTGGCCGGTTTCTCACAGGGGGGACTGGTTGCCCTGCATGCGGCACTGCGTTATCCGCAACAACTGGCCGGAGTACTGGCTCTGTCCACCTACTGCCCTATGCCGGAAGAGTTAACTTTGCATCGCACTATTCCAATTATGATGACCCATGGCACGATGGATCCGGTGATCCCAGTTTCGATCGCAGAACACTCCATGAGAGCCCTGCAACACCAAGGGTATCATATTGATTGGCGAACTTATCCGATGGAGCATCAGCTCTGTTATGAGGAGGTCGAGGAGATGGCAGCTTGGTTGAGAGTGGTTTTGGGTTATAGCCAGTAGCCTGAGGGGAGTAACCATGAGTAAAGTCGAGCAAGCGTGCCAACAGTTTTTAAGCAGCCGTCAGAGTCTGGTATTGAGTACCCAGGCACACAGCGGTGAGCTGGAGAGCAGTGTGGTGCCCTTTGTACTGTTGGAAAGCGGAGAGTTTGCCATTTTTGTCAGTGAACTGGCTCAGCACACACAGAACCTGTTACAACTGATCGAGCAGCCAGACTCCAGTTCGCCAGGCTTGATTGCCGGCCTGTTGCTGGCAGATGAGCAGGATAGCGAACAGCTGTTTGCACGCGAGCGTCTATCGCTGCAGTTGCAGGTGAGCCGGGTTGAAACACAACAGAGTGAGCATGCGCAGATTCTTGAGCGTTTGCAAATGCAGTTTGGCGAGGTGGTGCCAGTGTTGGCAGGCCTGCCCGATTTTCACTGTTTTAAATTAAAGGTGGTTTCCGGGCGCTATGTGCAGGGCTTTGGTGCCGCTTATGAGTTTAGCGACTGTCCATGTCATAACTTACAGGGCATCAAAGGTCGCTAACGGCTACTTTTTGCGTCTATTCTGAATCTGGATCTTCTGCTGTTTGACCAGCAGACACTTTTTGATCCAGTCCGCGAACTGAGGATGAGGGTTGAGCATCGCCTGATAGAGCTCCGCTGCATTACTGCCTTTCATGCCATAGGCAAAAGCGGCGATCTCCAGCAGCTTATCAATATAGACATTGGGAAACAGCAAAGAGACCTGAAAATAACTGACTTTGGTTAAGATCACCGTATTCAGAACCTGCGTCCACTGCTGTGGGGTCAGGTCAAAGTTGTTTTGCAGATACTCAGTCGGGCCATTTTGATGCATCTCCAGCATCTGTTTCAGAGATGAGAACCGGATCAGATCTAGTGCCGCGTCTCGCACAGAGAACGGCAGTTCATCCATAAATGAGGCGTCGACTTCGTGATTGCTACCTGGCATAGAGTTTCCTTACAAGTGATTTCTAGGTGAGTGGAATGTTCATACACTCTTTGACTTCTTGTTTCTGTATCTGCAGTTGCAAATAGTCTTGATCTTCGCCATCAGGGAAGTCGAAGTTAATGGCAATACGCTCCTGGTGATGCACTTCATCGGTGCGAATATCCACTACACTGCCGTCAAACTGAATGATCTTATCGTCTTCCGGGAAGTAGAGCAGGACATCGACCTTCTCATACTGGTTAAAGCGTTTGCCCAGATGCACGGCAATGCCGCTGGCGCTGACATTGGCTGTCTTCTGTTTCCAGTCATCCGGGTGCTGTCTTAAGAAGTTGTCGTCGTTGATTAAGCGGTAGGTGTCCAGGTAGGAGTCCATATAGTTCGTCAGGTGCAGAAGTGTTTGCACCAGCGGCACCTTGGCCAGTTTGGGTGACTTGAACGCCGAAATCATCTCATCGATTTTGAAGCCGATCGGCAGGTGGCCATCAAGATAGAAGGTGGTCGGTGTTGAGCGATCAACGCTGTCCACCAGGCGCTTTAAAAAGGCTAGGTACTTCTCCTCAATCATCCTGATATATTGATAGGTTTTAGGTGATTGTGGGCTCAGGCTGGCTGCCAACTTAAAGCCTTTTTGGCGCTCTTTGATCTCCATCCAGTAGTTCAGATCGGATTTTGGGCTGGTGCCCTCTGAGATGGAGTGTAAACATTGGCCAAAAAACTCGATATGCTGAATGATCTCTTCGAATACGGGCATCAGCAGAGCTGAGTGCTCTTGAATGCGGTTGGCCCAGTGCATGGTTTCCAGTTTTTGCCCCGCCACTTTGGAGCGAAAACTGGCGGGAAAGTAGTTGGCACCGGTGGCGTAAATCTCGCGGTCTTTAATTGGAGAACTAGGCACAATAAAGTAACGTACCGGCATATCAATGCGGTAAAAACGTCTAGAATTGCCCTTTCTAAACCATTGGTTCATTGCCATAGAGAAAAATCTGCCTAATCAAATGCGTTGTTTGAACTAACTAAACCCGTTATCAAGTCGCCAGAATTCAGCCGGCTAAAGGCTTTATTCTATATAACTTGAATTGGGATTGATAGTGATACTAAGCATTTATCACGCCAAAGATAGTGCTCTCCCTGGCTTGCTTGCTGGCAACCTGTTGAACACTGACCGGAAATGCAACTTCCGGCTGCAACCTCTTGCACATGACCTTGGCGAATGAGGTGCGAGAGCATACCTTTGGCACTGTCATCGGTCAAATCAAAACGGTTTTTTATATCGTTTAATGAGACATCTTGACGCTGTCTGATATAGCGTTTTAGTTCTAATAAAATCATATTGTCACTCCCGTTTAAGGGGCTGAGCGATAGGGTCGGCCTATTCTGCGCAAAGTCAGAGCGATGGCTAAAAAGCCGCTGCCAATGACTGTTAACCAGATGGCAGAACTTTGTGGATGGGCACTAAACGTCGCCAATTGGTAAAAACTGACAGCGACACCATATCCCAAATACAGACTCCAGCCACTGCTGTACAGCGCCCAGCGCCAGCCAAGCTCCTGTTTGATGGCGCCAAAGGTAGCCACGCATGGGAAGTACAGCAGGATCAGCAACATATAGGCATAAGCTCCGATTTTGCCATCAAAGTACTGCGTCATCTTGTCCAGCGTAGACAGGGTAAAACCCTGTTCCTCTGCTATCTCCATTTTATCACTTACCCCATCAATCGACTGCAGACCCAAAGGATCATCGACATCGGTAATAATACCCGGCAGGTTTGCAGGAATAGTCATAGCCGCTTCATACAGGGCTCCGCTAAAGTCATAGCTCTGTTGTTCATCTTCGACTACGCTCTGTTCCATGTTTTGATAGAGCGCATCCAAAGAGCCGACGACCACCTCTTTAGCCAGTAAGCCAGTGAATAGACCGACGGTGGCTGGCCAGTTCTCTTCGGTAATACCGATGGGTTCGACAATCGGGGTGGCGGCTTTGGCAACAGTGCTTAATACCGAAGTCGGTTGGTTCTCATGTCCAAAAGAACCGTCGGTGCCCAGACTGTTGAAGAAGTTTAAAACCAGTACCACTAATACAATAATTTTACCGGCGTCCAAAATAAAGCTTTTCAATTTATTGCGGGTATTTAGAGCCACGTTCAAAATAGAGGGTTTGTGGTAGATCGGCAGCTCCATCAGTAAGGCTGGAGCCTGGCCGGGAAGCAGGGTATGCTTGAGTAACAGCGCGGTTAACACCGCCGCCAGAATGCCTGCCACATAGAGCGAGAATACAAACAGGGCCGCATGATCGGCAAAGAAGGCGGTAGCAAACATCACATAGACCGTTAGACGCGCACTGCACGACATAAACGGCGTCATCATAATGGTCATAATTCGGTCACGCTGATCCGGCAGGGTGCGAGAAGCCAGAACGGCTGGGATATTACAGCCAAAGCCGACCACCAGCGGGATAAAGGCCTGCCCGGATAGACCCAAACGGCGCATCAGTTGATCCATAATTAACGCAGCACGCTGCATATAACCGGTCTCCTCCAGGATGGAGAGTAGCAGGAACAGGGCACCAATGACCGGAATAAAGGTGGCGACGACCTGAATCCCGCTGCCGATCCCTTGTGCGAGCACGGCAATCAGCCAGGAGGGTGCATTGACAGACTCTAATATAGCCGTCGGTCCGTCAACAAACAGCGCTTGCGCGGTCAGGTCAAAGAAGTCAATAAAGGTATTACCGACGGTAATCGACAGTGAAAACACCAGATACATGACGCCTAAAAAGATCGGCAGCCCTAAAATTGGGTGCAGCGCCCAGCGGTCAATACTCTCGGTGGTGTTACGGGTAAATTGATCGGTATGCATCTGACTGGCATGCGCGGCATCATGCGCAAACTGAAAGTAGAGGTCAGAAGAGATCAGTGACAGATCTTCCTGATAGTGCTGCTCCAGTTTCACTTTCTCTGCCTGACAGAAGTCGCGCAGCTCTGTCGGAGCCTGTTCAGGCTTGATCAGCATCTGCAGAGTTTTCCAGCAGGAGTCGGAATCAGGCTGCGGCTGTTGGTTACGCACTGCATGCACAGAAGTATGCAGCGTCTCCGGTAGATCAAAGTGCAGATCAGAGGTTTTATTCAATAGATCCGGCAGTTTACGTTTGAGTTCATCGACGCCCTGATTGTAGTAAGAGGAGACCGGGATAACCGGGCAGCCCAGAGACTCGGCCAGGGCTTCGGTATCAATCTACAGGTGACGCTCTTTAAGCAGATCCATACGGTTGAGTACCACCACAACGGGCAGTCCCATATGCAGCAGTTGAGCCGTTAGGAACAGTTGGCGCTCTAAACTGGTGGCATCAACCACATTGATAATCAGGTCGGTCGGCTGGCTCTGCAGATAGTCGAGGGCGACTTTTTCATCAAGCCCGGTATGGTTAAAACTCTCTAGACTGTAAACGCCAGGCAGATCAATCAGGTGGAAGTGCTTATCGGCAATGTCCATATAACCCGCTTTCTGTTCAACGGTGACCCCCGGCCAGTTTCCGGTGGTTTGCTGAGAGCCTGTTAAGCGGTTGAACAGCGTGGTTTTTCCGCAGTTTGGGCTGCCGACCAGTGCGATCTGATAGGCCTGTAGAACGGCATTACTCTGTTTTTTAAACTTAATTTTGGGCTTAACTGAACTCATGATAAAACGTCAACCTGGATTAAATCTGCAATCTGTTTATCAATCGCAAAGCGGCTACCGTCAACACTCACGACCAGGTTACGGCCACGCGCTAAAATCAGTTTAATGATACTGTTGGTATGAAAACCCAGGTTGACCAAACGCATTTTGGTCTCCAGATCGCCTTTTAAAGCGGTGATTTTACTAGTCTGTCCCGCGCTGCACTGTGAAAGTGTCTGAGATTGAGTCATGCTTCTATACTATTACGAATGATAATGATTTTTATTGTTTGCAAGGGTAGCAGACATGGTCAGATAACTCAATCTTAATAGTGGCGATATAGCGGATCAACTAACGGCGCTAAGTTGAGCTACTGGCATTTAAGGAGGTCGGTTTATTAAGCGCTGAGTTTTTGGTGGTTCGCATTTTCAACCGCTTCAGGCTTGTGAAGCAGAAAGCCTTGCCCCTCATCACAGTTCAGACTTTGCAGCAGAGCCAGCTGCTCTTCGGTCTCAATGCCTTCTGCAAGAACCTTGGCGCCGACACTGTGGCCTAGGGTAATAATGCTTTTAACAATGGCTAAAGAGTCGGCATTGGTGGTCATATCTTGAATAAAACTGCGGTCAATTTTTAAGCGGTCGATATTCAGGTGTTTGAGGTAAGCCAGAGAGGAGTAGCCGGTACCAAAGTCATCGATCGAAATCTGTACCCCCAACTTCTCCAGCTGCCTTAAGCTGGAGTTTTCATTCTGGGCATACTGTTCAATATTTTCCACCAGAGAGTACTCGGTGACTTCAAGTTCGATAGCGCTGCCATCAAGTTGGTAGTGGCGTAATAGCTGTTTGATGGTGTCACAGAAAGTCGCGCTATTGAGCTGTTGGCTGGAGATATTAATCGCCAGTCTTGGCGGCGTCATACCGCACTGATACCAGAATTGAATCGTCTGACAGGCCTGTTCAAGTACGTAGTTGTCAATTTTATCAATCAGGCGGTGCTGTTCGGAAAAAGGGATGAATTCGGCTGGCATAATGACCTGATTATGGTTGTGCCAGCGTAACAGAATCTCCATCCCGGAAAGCGTTAAGTCCTGTAGATTAAACTGCTTTTGCGCGTAAAGTTTCATGTTCTGCTGGCTGAGAGCGCACTCAATACTCTGCTCCAAACGCAGCTGTTCTTCCAGCTTGTTATTCAATTGATCAGTGTAGAGTTTATAGGTGTTTTTACCTTTCTCTTTGGCATCGTACATCGCCAGGTCTGCGCAGCGCATAATGCGTGTGGTTGACGTTGCGTGTTCAGGATAGAGGGCAATGCCGATGCTACAGCCGATAATGGCCTGGTGCTTTAAAATCTCATAAGGCGCCCCGATTTTAATACACATCGCCTGCGCGAGTTTTTCACTGTTTTTCTGCAGCTTTGCCGGCTCTTTTGCTTTTAAGATAATGGCAAACTCATCGCCGCCGATTCTGGCCAGGGTGAACTGCTCGAGCGCATGTTCCAACAGCAGCGTCTGCATACGGTAACTGACGACTTTCAGAAGTTGATCGCCATAGTCGTGACCTAAAGAGTCATTGACGCGTTTAAAGTCATCCAGATCGATATAAAGTAGCGCAAAGCGATCACTGCTGTTTTGAGTTTGAAAGGCCAGCTGACTCTGAAAGTAGTGGCGGTTGGGCAACTCGGTAATGGCATCAATATTGGCTTGAGTTTCCAGCGCTTTTTGAGCACTCTTGAGCTCTGTGATGTCTGAGATGACAATCAAATAGGCGGCACTGTTAATGTCTTTTGAGTGGAAGGGTCTGAATTCACATAAGCTGTGGAAATTAAGTGGATCGTCAAAGTGGATCTCATTTCGCCAGGCCTGGTCTTTTTTGAGGTTGCTTTTAATCGCATCAATCAGCTCTTTGGGGTGCTCGGTAAAACACTCTAAAACCGACCAGATATTGTTGAGTTGGTAATAGGCGTACTGACTTAGAATGTTTTCAAAATTGGGGTTGGTACGGATAAAGTTACCGTCTGCATCAGTAAGGGCAATGTAATCACTGACTTCACTGAGAATATGAGCATCCATTGCATTGATATGGGCCTGTGAGCTGACCTCATCGGTTAAGTACTTTAGTTTCTGCTCCTGATTCTGTTCATTCTGACGCGTCTGCCGATAACTGTAGAGGCCGACTAAAATAATCAGTAGCAGTAGAGAGCTGTGCAGTAGGTTGGCGTAGCGTTCATCTTGATTAATAATATTTTGATAACGCGTCGAAGCTTGATCTGCGTTCTCTCTGAGTGAAATGCTGAGTTGTTTGAGCAGTTCCAAGATACGGGTCTGCTCAGGCAGCGCGTTTTCCAGTAGTAACGGCTGCGCTTCTGCATAGGCTTCGTTTTGAATCAGCTCGACAATGCGGCGTTGGATGGCGGCATTCTCAACCGAGAGCTGTCCCTGCTGTTGAATAATCTCAAGTTGTTGCGGATTTAACGGGTAGGATTTTAGCTGATTACGAGCCTGAATAAACAGGCTGGCTTCAAGGTGAAAGGCCTGGCTAAGATCTTCAGCCTTAAACAGGTCTTTAGTGACAATCATCTCCAGCATATAGCGGGTACGATTGCGGGCATAGCGGTGCATCTCTTCAATTAAAACTACTTGGCGCTCACTGGTCACCATATTCTGGTAGTGGTTTTCGAGCTGTCGATCAAAGGATTTGAAGTGACTGATATTGAAGGTTAAGAATAAGCCTATGAGCAGGTAGCCAAACAGGACCAGTCTTGAGGCGTGCGGTTTATTTAAGGTCGTTAATAAAAACTTCATTTACACTATATATCAGTTTACTTTGGTACAGTATAGCGAAAATAGAGTTGATGAAGTGCGCATTAAAATCAGCTAATATTAGCCTGTTTTAATGCGTTCTCTGATTGGCTTTAAGGCTATTTAGAGGTCTTTTTTTGGACTTTGTAAAGAGCAACCTCTCCGAGCCAGTTCGGTGCGATTCTCATCCCCAGTGTACTGCGGTGTTCAGAGTTGACCACCGCGCGCTCAACCACTTCAATTCCTTTCTCCTCGCACAGGTCCTCAAAATCATTGAAGGTACACATATGAATATTCGGGGTGTCGTACCAGTGGTAAGGCAGCGTCTCCGTTTCCGGCATGCGGCCTTTGAAAACCAGTTGTGCACGCATGCGCCAGTGTCCAAAATTGGGGAAGGTGATAATGCTCTGTTTGCCCACTGCCAGCATATCATCCAGTAGTTCATCCGGACGGGTGACCACCTGCAGAGCCTGCGTCATAATGACATAGTCAAACGAGTCCTGATCAAAGTAGTGACAGATATCGTGGTTATTCAGATTGCTCTGAATCACATTGATACCTGAGCGCATTGCTTCAATGTTCTTATTGGGATCCAGCTCCATGCCGTAACCGGTGATCTGATGGGTGTCGATCAAGTGGGTCAGCAGCTTGGCGTCACCACAACCCAGATCCAGCACGCGGGTATTGGGTTTGATCCAGTCGGAAATCAGTTTAAATTCAGGTGAGATTGAACTCATTTTGATGCTCCATCGGCTACGGTTAATGAATCCACTTCAGCTTGAATACGGTCCATATAGGCTTGGAATATGCCTTGATAGTGTTCGTTAGGCAGCAGGAAAGCGTCGTGTCCATGCTGTGATTCGACTTCGGCATAACTGACATCGGCATCGTTATCCAGCAGTGCTTTGACAATCTCATGCGAGCGCTCCGGTGAGAAACGCCAGTCGGAGGTAAAAGAGACCACCAGGAACTTCGCGCTGGCCTGTGCCAGTGTTTTGGTCAGATCGTGATCAAATTCCGCCGCCGGATCAAAGTAGTCGAGTGCTTTGGTCATTAACAGGTAGGTATTGGCATCAAAGTTCTGTTTGGTGGCAAACTTCTGTCCCTGATAGCGCAGGTAGCTCTCAACCTGAAACTCGACGCCATAGTTGTATTGCAGTTTGTCTTCACGCAGTTCTCGTCCAAACTTGGTGCCCATCATATCGTCGGATAGATAGGTTAAGTGGCCCAGCATACGCGCCAAAGCCAAGCCCTGTTTAGGTGTGGTATTGGCTTCAATAAAACGACCGTCGTGGAAGTCAGGATCAGACATAATAGCCTGACGTGCAACCTCGTTAAAAGCGATGTTCTGTGCCGACAGCTTTGGTGCCGCAGCAATGATCAGCGCATGGCGCAGCTTGTCCGGGTAGTCAATCGCCCATTGCAGCACCTGCATGCCGCCCATAGAGCCTCCAATCAGCGCCGCCCACTGGTCAATGCCCAGGTGCTGACGCAGCTCATTCTGGCTATTGACCCAGTCGCGGCAGGTCACCATCGGAAAGTCCGGACCATAAGGTTTACCGGTGTCCGGATTGATTGTGGTTGGACCGGTACTGCCGCGGCAGCCGCCGAGGTTGTTGGAACAGACCACAAAAAACTTATCGGTATCCACCGCCTTACCCGGCCCGATATAACCGTTCCACCAGCCAGGTTTGCCATCGGCATCCACACCGGAAACGTGATGATCGCCACTCAGGGCATGGCACACCAGAATCGCATTAGAGGCATCGGCGTTGAGTTCGCCATAGGTTTCGTAAATCAGTTCATATTCAGGCAGAACTGCACCGCTGACCATCTGTAGCGGTGTATCAACTTTAAGAATTTGCGGCGTAGTGACCGTCATGCTTTCACTCATATCTCTCTGATCCTAACCAACCATGTTTTGGCCGATCTGGGCAATACTGCCCACCACCACAATTTGAAATAATTTAATCGCCAAAATCGCCACCACGGGAGACAGGTCTAAACCACTAATCGGCGGCACGACTTTTTGAAAGGGTGCCAGAATGGGGCGGGTTAACTGGTTGAAGATTTCGGTGTTTGGATTATAGCCCGGCGAGACCCAGCTTAGGATCGCCTGAATAATAATCAGCCAGAACATCATGTCCAGCAGTTGGTTCATAATCTCGGTGGTTGAGGCAATAACAATCAGTCCAATACCAAAATCACGCTGGGTCAGCATGCCGATCGCCCAGACAAATGCCGCTTGAATGGCCAGGGCGGTGATAATGGCCGCCCAGTCCCAACGGCCAGGCGCACCAACGATTTTATTGGCGGGCACACACAGCGGATTAGTGACTTTGGCAATAAACTGCACAATCGGATTGCGCCAGTCGGCATGGGTGGCACGCAGTAAAAAGCGCAGCATTAAGGCAAAGATAACTAAACCGACTACAAACTGCAGCAGAAACAGGCCGCCTTGACCCACTGGAGAGCTTAGAGTTTCCATTAGGCATCGCCTCCTAGTTCGTTGGCTAACTGTTGCGCACGGTTATTGGCAGCCTGCATGGCTTTCTCGACTGTGTCACGCAGCCCTTGCGCTTCAAAGGTGTTGATAGCCTGTTCGGTGGTACCGTTTGGCGAGGTGACATTTTTTCTTAAGGTGGCGCAATCATCGCTGCTCTCCAACACCATTTTGGCTGCGCCTAAAGCGGTCTGCATGGTGAGTAGATGAGCTGTTTTTTTGTCCAGTCCCAGCTTCTGTGCCGCCTGCTCCATCGCCTCCATAAACAGGAAGTAGTACGCTGGACCACTACCGGATAAAGCCGTCACCGCATCCAGTTGAGTCTCTTGGTCTACCCAAATAGTCAGACCTGCGGCACGCATGATGTGTTCAGCCTGCTCTTTTTGCTGGGTTGAGACACGTGCATTGGCAAACAGCCCGGTCGCACCGCTTTGAATCAGGGCGGGGGTGTTTGGCATGGTACGCACCACCGCTTGATTGCCGCCTAACCAGCGATCAATGTCCTCGGAGCGAATACCGGCGGCAACCGACATAATCAGTGGGTTCTGCGTTTGGATGCTGCTCTCGATTTGTGCACAGACACTCTGTAGAATTTGTGGTTTGACCGCCAATACCACGATATCAGCCTGAGCAATGGCACTGTTATTGTCTTCTGAACAGTGAATACCGAATGTCTCAGTGATGTGTTTGCGTTGTGCCTCAGTCGGGTCTGTGGCCAGAATATTCTCTTTTGCATAACCGCTGGCAATTAGACCACCGATAAGACTTTTTGCCATGTTACCGGCACCAATAAAACAGATTGTTGCATTCATATCAGGCGATTTCACTTTAATGAATTAGAATGAGCCTATTATAAAGGATTTGTCGTTAAAACATAGCACTTGAATTGGCTTTTACAAACCTGCCAGGCCTGCTTAGTTTGATGCTTTGGTTATGGTTATTTGAACGTTAAACAGGAATAACCCCAGCTTTTGGTTCGGTTTTTTACTTATTTTTATTGAGAGGGAAATGCTTTCAACCCTAGAGTCTATCGGGGTTTCAGCAGGTAGGGGTAAAGTTTGCTTCCCTTTTTTTGGTGTTTAAGTGTTGGTTTTTATTAAAGTTTTTTTATTTTTGTCGTTAAAATACTTAGACAAGATGATTAAATAAAAATTCAAGTGATTATAGAATAATAAGACAAGAGCATTTAATTGCTCGGGACAAGCATTATGGTAAATACGATTAATCCAGCAACGAACAGTTTATGGGAGACTAATAAGTCTGCCAAAAATGGTGATAAATCCGACCTGAGCGCTCTACTGCAGGCAAAACAGGAAGCGGATCGTCAAATACAGTCTGGCTCGCCAGCCAATGCTCAACAACAGATTAATACTTCTGAACAGGGTCGCTTAATGGCGTCACGTATGCAGCATGTTGAGCACGCTTATCAGTACAGTGAAACCATGAGCCTGAAGCTGACTACGCAGGAAGGTGATCAGGTAACACTGGACTTCCGTCAGCTCTATGCCGAATACCAGTCCTATAAAGAGACTCAGCAGGCTGAAGAGGGGCCGCAAGGGGTGCGTTATTTTGAGAGTCGTGAACTGATGGAGATGACCGCTTTTGAAGAGCGCTTTGCTTTCTCAGTAGAGGGTGAACTGAATGAAGCGGAGTTGGGTGCCATCTTTAATGTGTTTGAACAGGTGGATGCGCTGGCGACCGAGTTCTATGAAGGCGACCTGGAGGTGGCCTTGCAAAAAGCGGTCGATCTTAATATTGATTACGGTCAGCTGCAGAGCATGAGCCTGAATCTGACGCAGTCCACGGTACAGGTGAGCCGTTATCAGCAGGAGGCGATGGCGCAGTACCAGCAGATGCAGCAGCAGATTGAAGAGGTTGAGGATGCCGCGAAAGGGGTGGATAATGTCGCGGATCTACCGCCTTATCTACAGCAGTGGATGGCCACGGTGTCGCGTTTAGAGGAGCAGTTCCAGCAGGCGCAAGCCATTGTCGATAGAATGATGGCGAAAGTGATGCAGGATCGTTACCCGCAAACCGAAGAGGTGGATCAGCCTGGCGGTTGGTTAGAGCGTGTACGTGAATTTCATCAGCAACTTTTAGATATGGCGCAGAGTAGTCAGACCGCTGAATCGAGCCAAGATGCTGATTTAACAGAAGAAGTTCAGGCAACGCCAGCGGCTGCAACAGAAAATTCTGAAAAACTGAATAAAAACCCTTCAGAATCGCCAGATCTGGCCGTTACAGATTCATAGAGAGGTAACGAGTGTTATGCCTGGCATAATAGTGAATAAGTTGCCCTTAACGCTTGATTGATAAAGCTCTTTAAGAAGCGGTTTTGATCAAGCGTTCAAAAAAGGAGAACAGACCGGAGTAAGGTGACATTTCCGGTTTTTTTCTTTCTGTCCCTGCCCCCTCTTTTCCAAATTGAAAGTTTTTATTGTCTAGGCCCCTCTCTTTAATAAGACGCTATTCGTCTAATATTAGCCACTGCTGAAGGTTATTGTTAGAAGAGATGAATATGTTAGTCTGATTCTACGAACTGTTAGGGAGCGGTGTATGCGTCTTATCTTTATCTGGTTGTCTTCGCTATTAATTCTAGTGTTAATCGGACTCGCTCTGCTCTGGCCCGTCTGGTTCTATCTACTGCTGCTTACTCTGTTGCTGACTTTATTAGGCTATTACGATATGTGGCAAAAGAAACATACAGTATTACGCCTCTACCCGCTTGTGGGGCGTTTCCGTTATCTGTTTGAATCCATTCGTCCTGAAATACAGCAGTATTTTGTTGAAGACGATGTCAGTGGTACCCCAGTCAGTCGAGAATTTCGCTCGTTGATCTATCAGCGTGCCAAGGGGGTGCAGGACACTCGGCCGTTTGGTACGCAGTTTGATGTCTATCGAGTCGGTTACGAGTGGTGCAACCACTCCTTGAATCCGATGCCATTATTGACAGAAGAGCCGCGAGTGTTGTTTGGCGAGGAGCGCTGTGCCCAGCCCTATTCAGCTTCCCGCTTTAATATTTCCGCCATGAGTTATGGTGCCTTGAGCAAACACGCTATTCTGGCCTTGAATCGTGGCGCCAAAATAGGGGGCTTCTATCACAATACCGGTGAGGGCGGACTCAGTCCATATCATCTGCAAGAGGGGGGCGACCTGGTCTGGCAGATTGGTACCGGCTATTTTTCATGTCGTGATCATCAAGGTCATTTTGATCGCACCCTGTTTCAAAAAAATGCACAGCATGCACAGGTCAAAATGATTGAACTCAAACTCTCTCAAGGCGCTAAGCCGGGGCATGGCGGAGTGTTGCCCGCGGCTAAGCTGACGCAGGAGATTGCCGATATTCGTCATGTGCCGATGGGGCAGGATGTTTTATCGCCGGCGGCACACAGCGCTTTTTCGAATCCGCTGGAGATGATGCTTTTTATTGAGGAGTTGCGCACTCTTTCAGGGGGTAAGCCGGTCGGTTTTAAACTGAGTGTCGGCAAAATAGAGGAGTTTTTTGCAATCTGTAAAGCGATGCTACAAACCGGTATAGTGCCGGATTTTATTACCGTTGATGGCGGCGAGGGTGGCACAGGTGCCGCACCGATTGAGTTTACCAACTCCTTGGGGATGCCATTGCGCGAAGCTCTGAATGTAGTGCACTCTGCGCTGGTGGGCTGCGGTTTAAGAGAGCAGACACGCATCATCGCCTCAGGTAAAGCCTTCTCTGCTTTCCATGTCTTCAGGCTTTTAGCTTTAGGAGCCGATACAGTGAATTCGGCCAGAGGGATGATGTTTGCTCTGGGTTGCATTCAATCACGAAGCTGCAACAAAGACAGTTGTCCAACCGGGGTGGCCACTCAGGATCCGCGACGTTATAAGGCGTTGGATATTGAGGATAAGGGGCTGCGAGTTGCCAAGTACCAGCAGTCATTGATCGACAACCTGTTAGAGCTTACCTCGGCTGCCGGTATAGAGAGCCCAGAGTCAATTTCAGCCCAAGACATTTGCAGACGGGTCAGTACCACTGAAGTAAAAACCTTAGCCGAGATCTACCCCTGCTTAGAGAAGAAGGCTTTTCTGCATAAAACTGCGCCGGAAAAGTGGCAGCAGGCCTGGAATCAAGCGGATGCTTCACGCTGGTAGCGCTCGGTTATAGGTCGAGCGCCTGGCAAGGAAGAGCAGTCAGTTTCTAATGGAGTTTTGAACAGGCCTGATTATTTTGGGTAATTTCTGGCACCAAAAATATCGGTGCCGATGCGAACAATGGTCGCACCCTCGGCAATGGCAGCCTCCAAATCACCGGACATGCCCATTGACAGCGTATCAAGCTGGCAGTCGGGCAGTTGGCTCTGCAGCTGTGTTAACAGCGCTTTCATCTGTGCAAAGGGCAGGCGCTGTTTAGCGGGGTCGCTTTCCGATTGCGGAATCGCCATTAAGCCGCGTAACTTCAGGTTAGGCAGGGCGGCAATCTCTGTGGCCATGCTTAAGGTCTCCTCTGCAGAAAAACCGGCTTTACTCGCCTCATTGCTGATATTCACCTCTAACAGAATATTCAACGGCGCGAGTTCAGCTGGGCGCTGTCGGCTTAAACGTTGAGCGATTTTAAGACGGTCAACACTGTGTACCCAGTTAAAGTTTTCCGCAATGGGTTTGGTTTTATTGGACTGAATCGGGCCAATAAAGTGCCACTCCAGTTCGGGATGAATCTCGATTTTCTGTAACGCCTCCTGCAGATAGTTCTCACCAAACGCGCGCTGCCCATGCGCGGCGAGTTCGCTGATATCGGCGACCGGTTTGGTTTTGCTGACGGCTAACAGCTCAACCGAACCAGCTTGGCGCTGGCTCTTTTGACAGGCATTTTCGATACGCTGTAAAACCGATTGATAACGTTGCAACAGATCTGATGACATACTCTTTCCCATTTTAATGAGCACAAAACATTGGCAGAGGGTTTTATGCTTGACCAGACAATTTGCTCACTATTATACGGCTAAAAGCAGGCTTTTCCGCGGTGAGATCAGTGTAATTTAAATAGATTTTATCAGGCCAGATGTTATATAGATTTTTTCAATATAACTAAGGCTTTTAGCGCAAATCATCAGCGTATACTTATATTGATGACTTAGAAATTAATTTTTCATTAGCAGGGAGGTTTATATGAAAAAAGTGAAATCCAGTGAGAGTAATTATCCTTATAAGGAGAAGATGAAGCGCGACGAGTATGAAAAAATTAAGCGTACTTTGCAGATCGAACTCCTAAAGCTGCAAAAGTGGGTTAAGGATAATGATGAACGCATTGTGATGGTTTTTGAAGGGCGCGATGCGGCTGGTAAAGGGGGGACTATCAAACGTATGATGGAACACCTTAACCCTCGTGGAGCACGAGTGGTGGCTTTAGATAAGCCAAGTGAAATCGAAAAAGGTCAATGGTACTTCCAGCGCTATATTCAGAATCTGCCGACTGCGGGTGAGATTGTGCTGTTTGACCGCTCCTGGTATAACCGTGCCGGTGTTGAACGTGTAATGGGATTCTGTAGCCCAACGGAATATACTCAGTTTATGCACCAGGCGCCAGAGTTTGAAAGAATGATTACCGCCAATGGCGTGCGCCTGATTAAGTTCTGGTTCTCGGTAGGTCGTAAAGAGCAGTTGCGTCGTTTTAATGCGCGTAAACACGATCCATTGAAGCAGTGGAAATTAAGCCCGATGGATTTGGCATCCTTGGATCGCTGGGGTGACTACACCAAAGCCAAAGAGGACATGTTCTTCTATACCAATACCAGTCAAGCACCATGGACGGTGGTCAAATCAAACGATAAAAAACGTGCCCGTCTAGAAGCGATGCGTTATGTATTGAATCTGATTCCATATGAAGGTAAAGATCATGATGTGGTCGGTAAGGCCGATCCACTGATTGTCAGCTCCGGCGAAGATATCTTCCAATACGACTAATTAGTGGTTAAATGAACGACATAAAGTAATTAACAGTTTTTTATAAGGAAAGTATCATGACTATGAAAATTGAAGATCATGCGGCAAGTGTTGTGGCGCGTTTTAAAGAGATGCTGTCTGCTGAGCAGATTGAGGCAGTGGGTGCCGAGCACTTTGATGAGCTTGAGGTTTTAGTGGAAGCGGCGATTGGCTCTTCAGAGGCCAAAGCGCTATTAGACGCGGTTGACCAGGTTGAAGCACTGGCTAAAAACCTGGCTGATCACGTTAAATCGGTTGAAAAACTGGATTAATTGGCCGTTTGGGCTGAGTGTCAGCCGACTTCTTGTGTGATTGAAGCCCCGCAGTCTTTGACTGCGGGGCTTTTTTTATCACTTTAAAGAGCTAAAACTAGTTGGTCGTATCGATGCTGTTTAAGTCCAGCCATGGAATCGACTCTAGTTGTTGTTTGAGTT
>CAZNML010000030.1:0-3517 GCA_964574275.1 uncultured Thiosulfatimonas sp.
ACTGGAAGATTGAGGTTCAGGTCAGCGGCACAGAGCTGAATGAGGTCGGCATGGTCATCGATTTCAAGGAGATCAAACGCCACGCCAAAGAGGTGGTTAAGGAGCTGGATCACACCTTCCTTAACGACCACCCTCACTTTGCCACGGTGAACCCGACCGCAGAGAATATTGCGGTCTATCTCTTCCGTGAAATCCAATCACGCATTGCAACACCCGCAGTGAAAATGCACAGCATTACGGTCTGGGAAAATGACCGCAACTGCGTCACCTACTCAGAGTAACCAACCCGTCTAGGCTTGCTTTTCTAAGCAATTATTTGCAATAAGCTTATTGCAGACTGAGCAGGCCTGCTAAAATCATGACTAACTTTGATTTTAGCGGTCCTTTTCATGGAACAAATTAGCTCACAACTCTCCCTGACACAAATACTGCTTTTCAGCGCCCTGATCGGTTTAGTGATCGGCAGCTTTATCTCCATGCTCAGCTGGCGTATGCCGCGCATGCTGATGATGGAGGAAGAGGAGCAATTTAAAGCGATCACCTTTGGCGGCTCAAAATGTCCCCACTGCGACACTCCTCTGCCCTGGTATCGTCTGATCCCGCTGTTTAGCTGGCTATGGTCAAAAGGTCGTTGTCATCACTGCAAAACCCGCATCTCTGCTCGCTACCCGCTGATTGAGCTGGCTACCGCCACCGCCACCACACTGATTATGTGGCTCTATGGCCCAACCCTGCTCGGTCTGGCCGCGCTGCTGTTTACCTGGATGCTGATCACCATCAGTGTGATCGACATCGAACACCAGCTAATACTGGATAACTTAAGTCTGCCTCTGCTGTGGCTCGGACTATTGTTCAACACCCAGTCGATGTTTACCACGCCAACGGATGCCATCTGGGGTGCGATTGTCGGTTATCTGCTGCTGTGGCTGCTGTTCCACAGCTTCAAATTGCTTACAGGCAAAGAGGGCATGGGCTATGGCGACTTTAAACTGCTGGCCGCATTAGGCGCCTGGTTTGGCCTAATGGCGATTCCGCAGATTATCCTCATCGCCTCAGTCAGCAGTTTAGTCATTGGCTTGGGCGGTGTGCTATTGAAGTTACGCGCCTATGACAACCCATTGGCATTTGGCCCCTTCCTGGCCATTGGTGGCTGGGTCACCTTGATTGGCGGCATTAATCTGTTTTAACCGTCAACCGTAGTGAACCAAAAACAAAAAAGCGCGCTAAAGTTGACACCTTAGCGCGCTTTTTTATCAATCAGCTCCGGCAAACAGCAGAGCGTCTTCCAGGAAATTAACTTCCCAGCTTGGCTTCCGTGACTTCACAAACCTGAGTCATTTTCAGACCGTTACTTTTAACGAAATTCATTACATACTGAAACATATTTGGGTTCTTAATCTCCATCTCAGTATCAATAATCAGGCACTTTTCACCTTCATACAACTCAGGATGCAACAGGTCAGAATAGACCAAACGTTGCTGAACATAAGTCGCACCCATTGAAGAAATTCTGTCAATCCAGTCACTTGGTCTAAATTTACGACCGTCTTCGGTATACCCTTGAATGATATATTTACAGTGCACGTTATCCTGTCCAAAAAGTTAAGTTATCAAAATAAAAATCTAAACCAGATAATTTTACCAATAAAACACATCAATAACCACTTATATGCTAACAATTTCAATATGACCAGGCCTGATAAAAATAAAATCCGAACTATTTTGTTATCAAAGCATCAAATATTTAAATTGCACGGGTATTTTAGGCAAGTTCGTGGCATAATACTGCGTTCGAAATAACCGCCTCATCATGTTGAGAATAAAGAAAGTTTAAGGTGTATTATGTCACAGTATCAAACTGATGATCTCCGTATCAAAAACATTACCGAAGTCCGTCCACCATGTGAACTGCATGAGCAGTTTCCTATTACAGAAATGGCTGCACAGACGGTTTATGATACACGCCAAAGCATTCACAACATTCTTTCAGGACGTGATGATCGACTATTAGTGGTGATTGGCCCCTGCTCGATTCACGATGCGGATGCGGCACGTGACTATGCGGAAAAACTAAAACCTCTGCTTGATAAGCACAGCAAAGACCTGCTGGTTGTGATGCGTGTTTACTTTGAAAAGCCGCGTACTACTGTTGGCTGGAAAGGGCTGATCAATGATCCTGGCCTGAATGAATCTTTTGAGATCAACCGCGGTTTAGAGTTAGCGCGTTCGCTGCTGGTCGATATTAACGACAAGGGCGTGCCGGCGGCAACCGAATTCCTCGATCTGATCTCTCCGCAATACATTGCCGACCTGATCTCTTGGGGAGCGATTGGCGCACGCACCACAGAGAGCCAGGGCCATCGTGAGCTGGCTTCCGGTCTGTCGTGCCCGGTCGGTTTCAAAAACAGCACCGACGGCGGTTTCCAGATTGCCGTTGACGCAATCCGCGCTGCCAATAACCCGCACATCTTTATGTCTCTAACTAAGGCGGGACATTCGGCCATCTTCGAAACCAATGGTAACCCGGACTGTCACGTAATCCTGCGTGGTGGAAACAAAGGCCCGAACTACGATGCGGACCATGTTAAAGAGGCGGTTGACATGCTGCAAGGTGCCGGCGTAGAAGACAAGCTAATGGTGGACTGCAGCCACGCCAACAGCAATAAGCAGCACAAGCGTCAGTTGATCGTAGCGGAATCGATTGCTGAACAGCTTGCCAATGGCTCCTATAATATTATGGGTGCCATGATTGAGAGTCACTTTATTGAAGGACGTCAGGACGTAAAACCAGGACAGCCTCTGGTCTACGGCCAAAGCATTACCGATGCCTGCATCGGCTGGGAAGACAGCGAGCAGGTACTGCAAACTCTGGCGGAAGGCGTACAGAACCGTCGCCAGTACCAGGAAGTTTAAACACTCCCCTGCCCGGCTCTGCTACTAAGAGCCGGGGCAGCTCTCTTGGCACTATAACAGCAAGTTAGAAGTGCTGATAACCCTCGAAACTGAAATCCGATAAAACTTCATCCGACTCACTATTCGGCTTCACCGATACCCCCTGACTTTCGACAATTCTACCCACTGCAGTCACATCTATTCCTTGCTCATTCGCCAGCTGCTGCAAGCGACTCCAGTCGGACTGCGCTACGCTAAAACAGAGTTGATAATCATCTCCGGCGGCCAGAGGCAACGCCCACTCGGTTTGCTGCGCAAACCAAGACTGCATCGCTCTGGACAGCGGTAGCTGATCCAAATAGATCTCCGCCCCCAGCTCAGTGTGCGCGGCGTTTGGCTGCTCGCTAGAAGTGAAAGTGCGATGCTTATTTGACTGCTGCAGAATATGCCCTAAATCCGCCAACAGACCGTCGGAGATATCAATTGCCGCACAGGAGAATGACTGTAGCAAGCGCCCTAACTCAATCTGCGGCTGCGGACGATTCAGAGCATTTAAACAGTGCGAGACCTGCTCAGAGTCCAGGCAGGCCTGCTGATTTTGATTAAGCTGCTTCAGTGCAATTTT
>CAZNML010000030.1:3617-19059 GCA_964574275.1 uncultured Thiosulfatimonas sp.
ATCAGTGGCACCTT
This sequence comes from uncultured Thiosulfatimonas sp., assembly GCA_964574275.1. GTDB lineage: Bacteria > Pseudomonadota > Gammaproteobacteria > Thiomicrospirales > Thiomicrospiraceae > Thiomicrorhabdus. The sequence goes on from CAZNML010000030.1 coordinate 3,632, forward strand.
AAACTGGGTGCAGATGTCACGCAAACCGGCAGCAAAAGATTCCAACCAGGCCTGATCGTTTTCCGGCAGCGTCAAACCGAGCGAGATAAAAGCGGGCTTTGCCCCCATTGCCGCCAGATCACTTAAATTCACCGCCACCGCCTTCCAGGCAACCTCATTCGCCGGTGTTGTCACCGGGAAGTGTACACCGCTGACCATGGTATCGGTCACTACCACCAGTTGATGATTCGGCGGCGGTGTCATTACCGCACCATCATCGCCAATGCCGACCTCTCCCGCTTGTAACGACCCGCTCAACGGTAAAAAGAACTGATCAATCAGGTTAAATTCCTGCGCCATATTACGCCTTGTTACTCTTTTCCAGTTATAAAAAAAGCCTCGTAAGTCACCTTACGGGGCTTTTACTCTACACAGCTTAAGTATTAAACAAAAACCTAAGCGTTGACCTCAACACTACGAATCTGCTGTGCCAGCTTGTCTAAAATACCGTTAACGTATTTATGACTGTCTTCGGCACCAAAACGTTTTGCCAGCTCCACACACTCATTGATAATAACTTTATATGGAATCTCCGGCTTGGCTTGCAGCTCATAGGCGCCAATACGCATAATGGTCTTTTCAATCGGGTCGATGCGCGTAATCGAGCGGTCCAGTACCGGACTGATCAGCTCATCCAACTGCTCAACCTGATTGACCACCTGTGAGAACAGATCATTAAACAGCGGCAGATCCAGATTACTTAGCTGACCTGACTCACTGAACTGACGTGTAATCACGGCCGGTTCATCTGCGTTTAGCTGCCACTGATACAGAGCCTGCAAGGCAACGCGACGTGACTGCGTACGCGGCGCTACCTGAACCTCTTTTTCTACTATCTCTTCACCTTGCCCAGGCTGAATATCATCAATCGTTTTCATTAAAGTTGCTTCAATACGTTAACCATTTCAATTGCAGAAACTGTAGCTTCTTCACCTTTGTTCCCCATCTTCGTACCCGAACGCTCAATCGCTTGCTCAATTGAGTTAACCGTTAAGATACCGAAAGAGACGGGAACACCATGCTTTAACATCACCTGGCTAATACCTTTAGTGGCTTCACCGGCAACATAATCAAAGTGAGGTGTACCACCCTGGATAACCGCACCTAAAGCAACGATGGCATCGTAGTTACCCGAAGCCGCCATCTTCTCAACCGCCAGCGGAACTTCAAATGCACCAGGCACCATAACTTGAGTGATGTTGTCTGCAGAACCACCGTGTCTCTCAACCGTTTCAATTGAACCTTTTACCAGGTGATCCACCACAAAACTGTTCCATCTTGTTACAACAAAACCGATTTTCATGCCTTCGGCGTTTAGGTTACCTTCTACCATTTTCATACTTTATTTCTCTTAAATTCCGTTTAGATTGCGCTATGGCGAACCATTTTGCCACAAAACCTATAATTAAAAAACCACTCTATCCAGGCAATAAGCCGAGACTAATCCTTTTTGTCGATGACTTCTGAAATCTCCAGACCAAAACCACTCAGCGCAGTCATCTTCCAAGCGGAACCGATAATCTTCAGCTTGGAGATACCTAAGTCGGCAATAATCTGCGCACCCAGACCATAAGTCTTGGTGTCGTCTTCAGCGATGCGTTCCGGCGCTTTCACGCCCAGGTCTTTCATCTGAAACTGCTGAATTTTATCCAGCAGCTCAGCGGGATCTTCATGCTTACGCAACACCACAATCGCACCTGAACCCTCTTCGGCAACCTGCTTCATCGCTTTCTGCAATGACCAGCCGCACTCGCCACGCTGTGAACCGAAAACATCACACAATGTATCCAACATGTGCACACGCACCGCAGTCGGTTGATCGCTGTCAATGGTGCCGTACTGCAATGCAAAGTGCGCCTTGTGCTCAACGATATCCTGATAACCGATCAACTTAAAATCACCAAACTCAGTCGGCAGTTTACACTCCGAAACTCGCTCAATAGTCTTCTCGTTTTGCAGACGGTACTCAATCAGATCGGCAATGGTGCCGATCTTCAGGCCGTGCTCTTGCGCATAAGCTTCCAGGTCATCACGACGCGCCATAGAGCCATCTTCGTTCATAATCTCAACAATCACCGACGCGGGCTCCAGCCCGGCTAGACGCGCTAGATCACAACCTGCTTCAGTATGACCGGCACGGGTTAAGACCCCACCCGGCTGTGCCATCAGTGGAAAAATATGACCCGGAGTCACGATATCCGCTGGGCCGGCATTTTCAGCAACCGCTGCACGAACTGTCACCGCACGATCTCCAGCAGAGATTCCAGTAGTCACCCCTTCCGCCGCTTCAATAGAGACGGTGAACGGTGTGCCATGCGGATCGGTGCTGTCAGTGACCATTAGCGGCAGGTGCAGCTGTTTGCAGCGTTCACGCGTCATCGTCAAACAGATTAAGCCACGGCCATAACGTGCCATAAAGTTGATATCTTCAGGGGTTACCGTACTCGCTGGAACCAGAAGATCGCCTTCATTCTCTCGATCTTCGTCATCCATCAGGATAACCATCTTACCTTGTTTGTAATCTTCAATGATCTCTTCAATCGTGTTTAACTGCATGCTTATTTAAATCCGTTTTGGGCTAAAAACTCAGGGGTAATAGTTGAGGTATTCTCTTGTTGCGGCGCACTCATCATACGCTCCAAGTAACGTGCCAGAAGGTCGACTTCCAGATTGACTTCCGTCCCTTCGGCAAAGTGTTTGATAGTGGTCTCTTGACGTGTGTGCGGCACGATATTGACACCAAACACACAGCCTTCGACCTCATTCACCGTCAGGCTGATACCATTAATACAGATGGAACCTTTTTCAGCAATGTATTTACAGATAGCGGCCGGGGCTTCAATTTGATATCGCCATGAACGTGCATCCTGGCCAATGCTCTTAACACGCCCAACGCCGTCAACGTGACCGCTGACCAGATGACCGCCTAGACGATCCTGCAGTCGCAGCGCCTTCTCCAGATTGACCGGTGTGCCCGCCTGCCAACTGCCGGCTGTGGTCACACTCAAGGTTTCACCGGAGACGTCGGCCACATAGGAGTGATCGTCAAACTCAATCGCTGTTAAGCAGATGCCATTGGCCGCAATACTGTCACCAATCTGTACATCACTCATATCCAGCTTGCCGGTATTAATGGTCACTTTCCAGTCACCCTGGCGGGGTTCTATCTTCTCAATAAAGCCTTCTGCTTCAATAATGCCTGTAAACATCGCTTGCTCAGCCCTTGCTCTTGTATAAAGTTAATTTAATCACGCAACTGATTACGCGTCCGGCGTCATCACCAGACGAATATCATTGCCAAACATCGCGGTAGAGTCAATTTTAAACTTCAATTTATCCGCCATACTCTCCAGGCCTGGCAAGACAAACATCGGTTTTGCCATATGTCCCATCAGAATCGGAGCGATATAGCAGTGCAGCTCATTCACATAACCGGACTGCATAAACGCACCGGCCACAATCGCGCCCGACTCAACCATCACTTCACGCACCGACTCCTCTTCTGCCAGATAGTGCAGCACGGATTCAATATCCAGGTGGTCATCCACAGCGGCCACCGCCACCAGCTCATAACCGTGTTCGATCAGGGTTTCAACCACAGCGGGATCACGCTCGACCGTCTCTTTAGAGGTCATCAGAATGGTACGCCCCGGTGACTTCAACATTTTGGCATCCAACGGGATACTCAGATTCGGGTCCAGCACCACTCGGATCGGGTGGCAGCTGTCTGCATCGAGATTCATCTCCTGCAAGACCTCTTCCGGCAAACGTACCGTTAAGCTTGGATCATCGGCCAGAACTGTGCCGATACCGGTAATAATGGCTCCGCTGCGTGCACGCAGTTTATGTACCTCTTGACGCGACTCCGGCCCGGTAATCCACTGGCTCTCACCATTTTCCATCGCGGTACGCCCATCGACGCTACTCGCCATTTTTACTCTTACAAACGGTAACTGCTTTTCCATCATCTGTATAAACCCCGGATTCAAGGCGCGTGCCTCGGCTTCAAATAGACCCACCTGCACCTCAATGCCGGCCTGTCGAATTCTGTCTATACCCTGACCGGCAACCAGCGGATTGGGATCCTGCATCGCCACCACCACACGGCTCACTTGCGCTTCAATCAGACCGTCAGCGCAGGGTGGCGTGCGCCCATAGTGCGAACAGGGCTCAAGCGTCACATAAGCGGTGGCACCCTGCGCTTGATCTCCCGCCTGCGCCAAAGCGATGCGCTCGGCGTGCGGCAGGCCGGCTCTCTCATGCCAGCCCTCACCGACGACCTGCCCTGCTTTAACCAGGACACAGCCGACCGCCGGATTAGGGCGGGTGGAGTAGAGTCCTTTTTTAGCCAAGCGAATCGCTTGGTGCATGTAGTTCTGATCTTCTACTGAAAACTCTATCGCCATCGCTGAGTCCTAATCCATTTTTGCCGTGGTGGCATGCACCAGTTTTTCGATCTCTTCACGGAATGCATTCACATCCTGGAATGAGCGATAGACTGAGGCAAAACGCACATAGGCGACCTGATCCAACTCTCGCAGGTCCTCCATCAGCCACTCACCCAGCTGAGAGGATGGGATCTCGCGCACCCCTTCAGACATCAGACGTTTGGTGATCTGGCTGACAATCTGTTCAATCGCCTCACTCTCCACCGGGCGTTTCTCCAGAGCTTTGATCAGACCGCGACGGATCTTCTCATCTTCAAAACGCTCGCGGTTGCCATCGCTTTTCACCACTCGCGGTAGTGACAACTCAGCCGACTCATAGGTGGTAAAACGTTCACTGCACTGCAAACACTCACGTCTTCTGCGGACTTGAACCCCTTCCGTTGCCAGACGGGAATCCACAACCTTGGTATCGGGCGCATTACAAAATGGACAGTGCATAATTTTTACTCTCTTAAATTTAAACTTTTTCTACCGTGAAAAAGCCTTTATAAAAAACAGGCTAACAGCGCATTTTTTTATAAAAACTCTGCTTTTTTTCATGTTTTTAGATGCTAAAAAACCACCAGGCCTGGTGGTTTTTAACATCCAAATATTTAACAACGCTTACCAAACAGCAAACGTTGGGTAAATATTTGCAGTGGCTTATTTATAAACCGGTTTTGCTTTACATAGAGCAGAAACCTTAGCGCGAACATCCGCGATCACTGCATCATCCCAAGTCTCTTGGTCTTGGTCACAAGCGTCGATAACATCACACATCCATGTCGCCAGATTGGTGCAGTCCTCTTCGTTGAAGTCACGAGAAGTTGCCGCCGCTGTACCCACACGGATACCAGAGGTAACAAATGGAGACATCGGATCGTTCGGTACCGAGTTTTTGTTGATAGTGATGTGCGCTGCATCTAAAGCCGCATCAACCAACTTACCAGTCAGACCTTTCTCGATCAGGCTAACCAGGAACAGGTGGTTCTCTGTTCCGCCAGAAACCACGTCACAACCGCGTGCTTTAAACACTTCCGCCATCGCTTGCGCGTTCTTAATTACGTTTTCACAGTAAGTTTTCCATGAAGGCTCTAAACACTCTTTGAAGGCAACTGCTTTTGCCGCCATCACGTGAACCAAAGGCCCACCCTGACCACCTGGGAAGATCGCTGAGTTCAGCTTCTTCTCTAGCTCTGGGTTAGACTTCGCTAGAATCAAACCACCGCGTGGACCACGTAAAGTTTTGTGAGTCGTTGTGGTTACTACATCTGCGAAAGGCACTGGATTTGGATACAGACCACCCGCAATCAAGCCGGCAACGTGCGCCATATCAACAAACAGATAAGCGCCAACCGAATCCGCGATTTCACGGAATTTAGACCAGTCAATAACCTGAGAGTAAGCTGAGAAACCAGCAATAATCATCTTCGGCTTGTGCTCCGTTGCCAAAGCTTGCACTTCATCATAGTCAATTTGACCAGAAACCGGATCAATACCGTACTGAACCGCGTTGTAGATTTTTCCTGAGAAACTAACGTGAGAACCGTGAGTCAAGTGACCACCGTGTGCCAGGCTCATGCCTAGAACCGTATCACCCGGCTGCAATAGCGCCATGTAAACCGCCGAGTTTGCCTGTGAACCTGAGTGAGGCTGAACGTTTGCGTAGTCTGCGCCAAACAGCTCTTTTGCACGATCAATGGCCGCTTGCTCAACGATATCCGCAAATTCACAACCACCATAGTAACGCTTACCAGGGTAACCTTCCGCGTATTTATTGGTGAAATAAGAACCTTGCGCTTCCATTACACGTGGGCTGGTGTAGTTTTCAGAAGCGATCAATTCGATGTGAGATTCTTGGCGATTTTCTTCGTTCTTAATTGCGTCTGCGATTAAGTCATCGTATCCAGCAATCGTCATAGATTTTGTAAACATGTTTACGGTTCTCCGTTTCAACAATTTGAATATTTTAAAAGCGGTAATTTTACCTGTTTTACACCCAAATAGCCAAATGTATTATCAATACAACCACTATATATAGTGTTTATGCCGCCAACAGCTCGATTAAAACTTTATCTAATGGGAATTTTTAGGTAAAGTTCCTTAAATAAATCGATATTCAATTATTAACAAATCCGTTATTCAGCTTTATTAGGAACATTCATGGCTCAATTTGTTTACACAATGAACCGCGTGGGAAAAATCGTCCCGCCTAACCGCCACATTCTAAAAGACATCTCTCTGTCGTTTTTTCCAGGTGCCAAAATCGGTGTTTTGGGTTTAAACGGTTCAGGTAAATCTACCCTGTTAAAAATCATGGCCGGTATCGATACCGATATCGTTGGGGAAGCGCGTCCGCAACCCGGTATTAAAATCGGTTACCTGCCACAGGAGCCGCAGCTGGATGAGAGCAAAGATGTACGCGGCAATATTGAAGAAGCGGTCTCGGAAGTAAAAGAGGCTTTAGCCGAACTGGATGCGGTCTACGCCGCCTACGCCGAGCCGGATGCCGACTTTGATGCCCTGGCTAAAAAACAGGCGGAAATTGAAGATATTATTCAGGCCAAAGACGGCCACAATATCGACCGTACTTTAGAGATTGCCGCCGACGCTCTGCGTCTTCCAGCATGGGAGGCGGACGTTTCAAAATTATCAGGTGGTGAAAAACGCCGTGTCGCACTGTGTAAACTGCTGCTGGAAAAACCAGATATGCTGCTGCTGGATGAGCCGACTAACCACCTGGATGCGGAGTCAATCGCCTGGTTGGAACGCTTCCTACTGGACTTCAACGGTACCGTAGTGGCGATCACCCACGATAGATACTTCCTTGATAATGCCGCGCAGTGGATTCTGGAGCTGGATCGTGGTGAAGGGATTCCATTTGAGGGCAACTACTCCTCCTGGCTGGACCAGAAAGAGAAGCGTCTGGAGCAGGAGTCTAAATCAGAAGCGGCACGCATGAAAACCATTAAGAGCGAGCTGGAGTGGGTACGCTCCAATGCCAAGGGACGTCACGCCAAGTCTAAAGCGCGTCTGGCACGCTTTGACGAGCTGAGCAGCCAAGAGACGCAGAAACGCAATGAGACCAGCGAGATCTTTATTCCGGTTGCAGAGCGCCTGGGTGAGAAAGTGATTGAAGTCAGCAATGTCTGCAAAGGCTTTGGTGACCGCCTGCTGATTGATGATCTCTCTTTCCGCCTGCCGCAAGGGGGCATTGTCGGTATTATCGGGGCCAACGGTGCCGGTAAATCAACCCTGTTCAAGATGCTAACCGGTCAGGAACAGCCGGATAGCATCTTGAACAGGGTTGATTTACCGGCACCGTTCAAGATGCTAACCGGTCAGGAACAGCCGGATTCCGGTGCCATTGATTTTGGTGAAACAGTACAGCTCTCTTATGTTGACCAAAGCCGTGATGCGCTGGACGACAATAAATCAGTATGGGAAGAGATATCCGAAGGTGACGAGATCTTTATGGTCGGTAACACCGAGGTGAATTCGCGCGCCTACTGCAGCCGTTTTAACTTCCGTGGAGGCGACCAGCAGAAGAAGATCGGCCAACTCTCCGGTGGTGAACGTAACCGCGTGCATCTGGCTAAAACTCTGCGCAGCGGGGGTAACCTGCTGCTGTTGGATGAACCAACCAACGACCTGGATGTTGAAACCCTGCGTGCTTTGGAAGAGGCGCTGCTGGAGTTTGCCGGCTGTGCGGTGGTAATCTCCCACGACCGTTGGTTCCTCGACCGTATCGCTACTCACATGCTGGCCTTTGAAGGCGACTCTCACGTTGAATGGTTTGAAGGAAACTTCTCTGACTACGAAGAGGACCTGAAACGCCGTAAAGGGGCAGATGCTGCGCAACCACATCGAATCAAATACAAACCGATCAGTAAGGACTAGGCCGCTATGACAGAATCCAATATGAACTCCCACCTGATTGCCATTGCCAATGCAATGCCGGATCCGATCTTTATTATGGGACAGGATGGCACCTATCTGGATATTGTCGGTGGTCAGGAGCGCTCACTCTACGCCGATGGTTCAGGCCTGATTGGTAAAACCTATCAGGACGTTCTGCCGGAGAAGATGGCAGAGCGCTTTTTGAAGGTGGTGCAAAAGGCCATCGCCTCAAATACCTTGCAAGAGATTGAGTATCAACTGGCCAATACCGACGTCGAAGGCGTGGAAGCCGGACCGAGCGGCGGACAGTGGTATGAAGCGCGCGTCTATCCGATTGAGTCCGATGCTTACGGGCAACCGGCAGTGATCTGGCTGGCAATCAATATTACCAGCCGCAAACACATGGAAGAGCAGATTGAACACCTCTCCTCCACCGACCCGCTGACCAACCTCTATAACCGCGACTTCTTCCTCGACCTGGTGGATGAGGAGATCAATAAGGCGAAGTTGAATAACCAGCCGATCTCACTGATCAAAATCAATCTGGATTGCTTCAAACGCATTACCGATGGTTATGGCCACGAGGTGGGCGATAAAGCCATTAAGATGGCGGCGCACTCCATCGAGACCATTGTCAAGGAGCTCGGCTATATCGGACGCCTAAGCTGTGATCAATTTATGGTGGTGCTGCCCGAAATCAAAGCGGTGGATGCATTCCGTATTGCCAAACTGGCACAGGAGACCATCTCCGGGCAGACCATTAAATTGGAAGATGACACCACCACCTGCTTAACCAGTCAGGCCGGTGTCACTGAGCTGCGCAAGCCGGAAGAGAACAGTCAGATTCTGTTTAGGCGCGTCAACGAAGCGATTAAATCGATCGAGACCTCTCGAGAAATTACTAAAATCAGCTAGCCGATATAAATAAGATAAGAGGAGACACCATGAAAAAAAGCGTGCTAAATTTAGGAAAACAGTTACTCCTTTCCAGCGCCATTGTACTTTCACCGATGTTAAGCGCTTCACAGGCTTATGCTGCTGATGACGGCGCCAAAGTGGTGTATCACGTTGACTTCAAAGACCCAACCCGTTATTCCGCCACGCTGACCTCCATCAACAATATCATGAACTATTATGAGTCTGAGTTGATGGAAGCCGATGTGCATCTGGTGTTTGTCGGTTATGGGCTGCGTTTCACCACCGATGATAACTTGGATAAAACACCTTATCAGGCCGGCAAACCGCTTCTGGATCGTCGTGCTGAACTCAAGGGACGCCTCGATGCGCTGATCAACACACGGGATGTAAAAGTCCACCTGTGTGATAAGACACGCGATGAGGTCGGTTTGGAGCAGAGCAAGGTCTATAAAGGCATCGACTTTGCCCCATCTGGCGTCGCTAAAATTGCCATTTTGCAGAGTGAAGGTTACGCCTATTTGAAGGTGCAATAACAGCAAGATGTAAAAAAATTACATTTTACGATTAGCTTGAGTTATAATACATCAAACTTTCTTATAGGGGTGTATGAAACTATGTCATTTAAATCTTTTACTAAAACCGCTTTAATCACAGCAACACTGTCTGCACTGCCGGTGCAAATGAGTTTTGCCAACAGTGTGATCAACACTTTAGCAGAGTTCAATAATGGCTTTATCTCAAGCAGCAAGCCACAATCTCTGGATTTAAAAGGCGTTGACTCAATTACCACCTTTCAAAAAGGCAAAACGGTACACCTGCAGGTTTCACACGACCCTATTGAAGCCTATGAAAGACTGATCAATACCACCCTGATGCAGGGTGCGAGAATCAATGGCCTGAACTTTCAGACTACCTTCACTCTAGGTGTGGTTAAACAGTATTGCGATAATCGAATCTTTGAAGACATGAACAGCTACGGTTATGCGGATAAGATTATGATTGAGTATAAAGATCAAAAGGGCCAACTGGTCAAGCGCCATAAGATCTCCAAAGCGTTGTGTAAAGCTTACTCTTAATTGCCAAAAGTAAAATCGATAAATAAAAAACGCCGCAAGGCGTTTTTTTATGCCTAAAGTTTTGGATAAACTTTCTGATAAGCTCAAAAATTGGACAGGCCTGCCCTGTCCCAGCCAGCCTCCAACTCTTAATGACGTTCCTGCTTAGCTAGCCAGTCCTCTAATTTCAGTACCACAGGCTCCCTGCCATTCTCACGAAACCACGAGTCGACCGCGTAGAGCTGACCGCTGCGCTTATCCTTAATCAGCGCTGTCCAATGCACATCCAACAGGAAATGGCTGCGCATCACCCGGTGTTGCACCTGATGCCAGTGAAGCCAGCCCTGATGGGCAAACAGCTTCAGATAAGCCGTGGTGTTGGTCGACTCATCAATACAATCTTGCTGACCCGGCTGACTGCTCGCATCATTTTTAGCCTTGTCGTTCCAGGTACCCGCGCTTCTGCCAGCAAGCTGTTCCATGAACGCTACAGCCTGCGAGAGGATTTGACGCTCCTGTTGCGGCGTTTTAGCTGGCTGCGAGAAAAGCTGCTGGATGACCTGCCACTCTTGGCCAGCTAACTGAACCAGAGTGACCTGGTTGCAGCCATAGCCATGGCAAACTGGAACCTTACTCTCCTTAAAGGCGGCGTAGTGTTCGCTCCAACTTTCCTTAACGGATATATTGCTGCACGCGGTTAACAAAGCTGCGCAACACGAAACCATTAACAAGAGCAACGGATTGGTTACTGCTGGAGATTTATGCAAGCTGTTAGCCCTCAAATAGAAGAGATGTTATTCATTCTACGCTTTTCAAAACCAAAACCACAAATAACCAGGCCTGGTTAATTAGTCAAAACACCTCTATTTTTGGTACTTTTCAAACTCATGTTTAGCAGAGCGGTCGCTGCAATAAACGCTATTTTGTTAGATCTGGCGCGGCCATAACAGAGCCACCATATTGATATTATGAGACTTTTTTTAAAAAAAAGGATAAAGTAGAGCTATAGACGTTTATAGGAATAGCACTATGAACCTGCCCAGCCGTCACATAATAAACCCTCCAAACCAAGCACTAATGGTGCTGTTAATGGCGTGCTACCTGCTGTTTGCAGCGGGAGGAGCTTGGGCTGAGAGTAAGGCTGATTCCAGCCCCAACACGCCGGTAAAAATCGTCAATCTAAGCGTGAACGGCATCATCGGCCCAGCAACCGACGACTATATTCAGCGTGCAATTGAAAAAGCCACCGAACTGAACGCGGAACTGATTATATTGCAAATAGACACCCCGGGCGGACTCAGCCGCTCCATGCGCGGCATTGTGAAAAATATCGCCAATTCAGTAATACCGGTTGCAAGTTATGTTTCCCCCACCGGAGCCAGAGCAGCGAGTGCAGGTACCTACATTCTCTATGCCAGCCACATTGCGGCCATGTCACCGGGCACCAATATCGGTGCCGCCACACCGATTCAATTAGGCGGTGGATCTCCACTAAGCTCACCACTGAGCGACCAAGATCCGAACAAAGAGGACCCCGCCAAAATCAAAGCCGTGAATGATGCCGTGGCCTATATCCAAGGCTTGGCACAACTCCACGATCGCAATGCCGAGTGGGCGGAAAAGGCGGTTAGAGAAGGTGTCAGCATCCCGTCTGAAGAGGCACTCAAACTCAATGTGATTGATCTGATCGCCAGCAATACTCAAGATCTTTTAAAGCAGATAGACGGTCGTAGCGTCATCGTACTGCAAAATAGACAGACCCTAAACACCTCAGCCGCAAGCTTGATCAGCATTACTCCGGATTGGCGCAGCCGCCTGCTGAGCGTTATCACCAATCCCAATATCGCCTATATTCTGATGCTCATCGGTATCTACGGCCTGATTCTGGAGTTCTATAACCCCGGTGCGATTCTGCCCGGCACCATTGGTGCCATCTCGTTACTGCTGGCGCTGTATGCATTCCAGCTGTTGCCGATCAACTATGCCGGTATGGCGCTGATTGTGTTAGGCATCTCACTAATGGTTGCCGAAGCCTTTGAACCCAGTTTCGGCATGCTGGGTATTGGCGGTACCATCGCTTTTATTATCGGTTCAGTAATCCTAATCGACACCGATCTACCCGGCTTTGGCATAGAGCTGTCGATTATTATCACCTTCGCTGTCATCAGCGTTGTGGTGTTTATTATCCTGATCGGCCTGGCACTTAAATCTCAGGCTCGACCGGTGGTCAGCGGCATTGAAGGCTTAATTGGCGAACAGGCCACCGTACTTGAAGACTTTGAGCAGCAAGGCACCGTCAGCGTTCATAGTGAACACTGGCAGGCAAGCAGTGCTGCCCCGCTGAAAAAAGGCGAGCGTGTAAAAATAATCGCCGTTAGAAACCTATTGCTGTTAGTCGAACCGATCACAGAAATCCAAAAGGAGAAACAACCATGAGCAACTACCCGTTAATGATTGTGTTAATACTGGTGGTGCTGTTTTTATTCAGCGCCGTTAGAATCCTGCGTGAATATGAGCGAGGCGTCATCTTTCAGCTTGGACGCTTCTGGAAAGTCAAAGGGCCTGGATTCATTATTGTCATCCCCATTATCCAGCAGATGGAGAAGGTTGACCTGCGCACCATTGTCATGGATGTTCCCAGTCAGGATGTCATCTCGCATGATAACGTCTCGGTGCATGTCAATGCCGTGGTCTACTTCCGAGTAATTGAACCGGACAAAGCGATTATTCAGGTGGAGAACTTTAATGAGGCGATCAGCCAACTGGCACAGACTACGCTGCGTTCGGTTCTAGGTCAGCATGAGCTGGATGAGATGCTGGCTGAACGTGAACGCCTCAACAGCGATATTCAGACCGTACTCGACCAGCAGACCGATGCCTGGGGGGTTAAAGTCAGCAATGTCGAGATCAAACACGTCGACCTGGATGAAAGTATGATTCGCGCCATCGCCAAACAGGCCGAGGCGGAACGTACTCGCCGCGCCAAAGTGATTCATGCTGAGGGTGAGATGCAGGCGGCAGAAAAACTGCTGGAAGCGGCACAACAACTCTCCAAACAGCCGCAAGCCTTGCAACTGCGCTACCTGCAAACCCTGACAGAGATCGCCAATGAACGCTCCAATACCATCGTCTTTCCACTGCCAATGGAGATGATCGAATCGATCTTAAAACCGAAATCGTAAACCGCCAGGCCTGGCTATTTGCTGTTCACCATGATTTTAACTGGTTCGGTCAACGCCTATTAATAACCTGCAAGCGAGACTGTCGCCCCGTTGGCTGAAAGGCTTTCTGCTGAAGGTGACTGCGCAACTTACTGGTTCTGCTCGTGTTCAGGCGCAGTAAAAACCGACGTGCTGTTACACCAGCTCATTTAGCTGCGATAAATGATTCAGTAACGATAGTAATCCGGCTTATAGGGGCCTTCGACTTCGACACCAATATATTCCGCCTGCTGCGGAGTCAGTTTGGTTAAGTGAGCGCCCAGTTTTTTAAGATGCAGTCGCGCAACCTTCTCATCCAGAATTTTAGGCAGGATATAAACCTGATTCTGATAGTTTTCGCTGTGGTGCCACAACTCTATCTGAGCCATGACCTGATTGGTAAAAGAGGCCGACATCACAAAACTGGCGTGACCGGTAGCGCACCCCAGGTTCACCAGCCGGCCTTCGGCTAACAGAATAATGCGTTTGCCATCCGGAAAAATAATATGATCCACCTGAGGTTTAATGTTCTCCCACTCCAGTGCGCGCAGCTTAGCCACCTCAATTTCACAATCGAAGTGGCCGATATTGCAGACAATGGCCCCCTGCTTCATCGCCTGCATATGCTCATAGGTAATCACATCCTGGTTGCCGGTTGCGGTGACAAAGATATCGCCGATCAAAGCGGCCTCCTCCATAGAGATCACCTGATAGCCCTCCATCTCCGCCTGCAAAGCGCAAATCGGATCAACTTCGGTCACATAGGTTCTCGCCCCTACCCCCATAAAGGACTGGGCACAGCCTTTACCGACATTACCATAACCGCAGACCACAGCGATTTTCCCGGCAATCATGACATCGGTTGCACGCTTAATACCATCCAGCAGGGACTCTCTGCAGCCATACAAATTATCAAATTTAGACTTGGTGACAGAGTCATTCACGTTCATGGCTGGCACCTTCAGAGTTTCTAAACCAGCCATCTCATACAGACGATGCACGCCGGTGGTGGTCTCCTCCGAAAGCCCTCTCACATCCTCAAGCAGCTCGGGATACTTATCATGCATAACTTGCGTCAGGTCACCGCCATCATCCAGCAGCAGATTAGGTCGCCAACCGTTCGGGCCTTCAATCGTCTGATCAATGCACCACCAGAACTCCTCTTCACTCTCCGCCTTCCAGGCAAACACCGGAATGCCCTGCGCGGCAATGGCCGCCGCGGCCTGATCCTGAGTGGAAAAGATATTACACGATGACCAGCGCACCTCGGCACCCAACTCAACCAGGGTCTCAATCAATACCGCGGTTTGAATCGTCATATGCAGACAGCCGGCAATGCGTGCGCCCTCAAGAGGCTTCTGGCCGGCATACTCATCACGCAGCGCCATCAGCCCCGGCATCTCCGTCTCCGAAATGGCGATCTCTTTCCGACCCCACTCTGCCAGAGTGATATCCGCTACTTTATAATCGGTGAACTCAGCCATTGTCTACCCCCTGCACTGCATTTACAAAAGCGTCACAAATTAATCATAACAACGATATAGTCAACACGATAGTGTTTTTACTTAGAAAAAAAGACCGAAAACGATCAGGCCTGGTAAAACTGGAATCAGCCGACAAGGCCAAAACTCCCCTTGGAATAAATTGTGCAAAGTTCTTGGTGTAGAGAACGATCTAGGTGCCCCTTGAGGGTATAAAAAAACGCTGCTGTTAGAGCGGAGTTTACGCAGAAAGAAGAAAATTCAGACAGACACTGAAATTAAAAAGGGTTCTGCCCCTTTCCTTTTGTTCATTATTGAGAGGCTTTTCAAGATCCTTGTCCAATTACTTAATGTGCAAAGCCTCTCGTTACTATTTTTGCTTGCCCAAAAATAGTAACCACAAAAAAG
>CAZNML010000031.1:0-4858 GCA_964574275.1 uncultured Thiosulfatimonas sp.
CAAGCTTATATTCCGAAAACCCGGTATCATTACGATGCCGGGTTTTTTTTTGCCTAAAATTTAAGCTTTTATAAATTTTATTTCGGTTTTTTTGTGAAATGAACAGGCCTGTTATTTTATCTTCGCTGTGGCGATTTCAATCCTTCTGCAGCACTCTTGTAGTGTCTGTTTGCTCACCGCCAGGTTCAGGCGCATAAAACCGTAGCCGTTTGCTGATTGACCACCAAAACTCAAACCATCATTTAGACCGATTTCAACTTCATTGATCAGCCACCCTTTCAATTGCTGATGATCGTCAAACATCTTATTAAAATCTATCCATACTAGATAAGAAGCTTGTGGCACGATGAGTTCAGCCTTTGGCAGCTTTCTCTCTAAAAAGGCTTTTAGAGTGCTTATATTGCCTAATATATGCTGCTGCAGTACATCCAACCATATTAAGCTGTTTTTGTTACTGTATGCCGTTTCCAATGCAGTTAACGCGAATAGATTAAGTGTATCTATGCCAATCTGTTTTTTTATATTCCGATAACGTGTCAGCAGTTCCTTATTTTTGATAATCGCATAGCCAATTTGTAGGCCGCCCAGGTTAAAGGCTTTTCCAGGAGAATCCAGCGTCACGGTGTGATTGGCAATGGCTGTAGAAATGGATGCCATCGGTGTGAAAGAGCTGGGTTTAAAAGTCAGGCTTGAGTGAATCTCATCGGAGATGATAACGACATTATGCCGTAAGCAGATCTCTGCCAGCTGCTCTAATTCATCTCTTGTCCATACTCTTCCGCTAGGGTTTTGAGGGTTACATAGCAGCATCAGTTTGACATTATGTTTAAAAATGGCTGATTCTAGTGCTTCAAAATCCATTTGATACTGCTGCTGATGCATAACTAAAGGGCACTCAACACAAACTCTGTTATTGTGTTCGATGGATTTGAAAAATGGTTGATAGACTGGTGGTTGTACCAAGATGGCATCACCGGGTTGTGTGAAAGCTTGTACGGCCAGGTGAAAGCCATTAAGCACATTATGGGTAAATTCGATCTGATCTGGCTGACACTCTAAACCTTTACGCTGATGCCAATTAACGATGCTTTGATAGGTAGTGGCGGTTGCAAGCGTGTAACCCAGTATTGGATGCTCTAGCCGAGTCTGTAACGCCTCGACAATGTGTGGTGCGGTGGGCAGATCCATATCCGCCACCCACATGGGTAAGACATCATCGGTTTTAAACAGCTTCTGCCGTAGCTCATATTTTTCAGCAGCGGTACCTGTTCGATCAAACGGGGTTTGCAGCAGCTGTTTATAGTGTTCAATTAATTGCTCTTTTTCTTCCAAAAGGTTACCTCCGCCAAGCTGTGTTGGAACTTTCGTTGTGTCTCACGGATAACGAACTCCATGTCATAGGGCTCTCTAATCATGTCAAAATTAGGTTCAAGCAGTGCTTGTAGACCTTGCAGTGTGGTGACGTTTTCCCCGCTTTGTGGATCTTTATATCCGCCCAGCCAGTGCTGCTGCTGAGTATGCACCTCCATCCAGGTATAGGGTGAACAGATCATCACAATGCCGCCCGGGTTCAACCGGTTATGCAGCTCGGTCAGAAACTTTTCCGGTTCATACAGGCGGTCGATTAGATTAGCCGCAATAATCAGATCATAACCGGTGAAGTGTGCTTTCATATTACAGGCATCTTGTTGGAAGAAGTTACATCGTTCAGCTAGGTTATGCAGATGGTGTTCGGTAAGGGTGGACTCCTTGAAGTCCATAATCTGCCCTTCAATTGGAATGCTGTATAACACCGTTCCACTGTCTTTGATTTGGTTGGCGACCTGTATAAATCGCGCAGAGAAATCCAGTCCAGTGACCTCGACAAAATCTTTGGCCAGTTCAAAGCAGCCACGTCCTACCGAACAGCCGACTTCCAGTGCTTTTAAATTTGGGCGTTTGTTCAGATCAGGATCCTGCTGAACAATCTGAATCGCATGCTGTGCATAGTTTTTGGGGAAGTTCTTAACCCCAAAGTATTGCTCTCCATAATGGAATTCACAGTACTGTGCGACCAGGTCATCGGTCTCATAGCTGGAAAAATGATTTAGCAGAGGCGCTGTGGATTCAATATAGCGAAAACCTGCATGTTGGAAAAAGTGGCGGCGGAAAGCGTAACGCGAATGGCCGTTAATCTCATTGCCGGTCGAGATCCAGCTGCCGCCCTTAAAGATATTATGCTGCTGATCGAAGGTTGGCACGGTAAAGTCATCGTACAGAGGATGCACCTTAAAACCTTCAAACGGATAGATCGGGGTTTCCGTCCACTGCCATACATTGCCAATAACATCATAGAATCCAGCGTTCTCAAACTGGTCCACCGGCGTGGAGGAGGCATACTGTTGCAGATTGATATTGGCGTTGCCGATATTCGATTGTGCTCCAGTATGATCCAGCAGTCTTAGGTACTCATCTTCGCTTGGCAGTCGAATCGGTTTCCCTGTTTTTTCTGCTTTCCAATTACAGAAAGCCTTGGCTTCCAGATAGTTGATCTCTACCGGCCAATTCCACGGCATGGGAATCAGTTCGGTCATACAGCGCAATGACCAGGCCTGTTGGTTTTTTACCCAAAAAGTTGGGTGTTTCAATGGGGTAAACTGGCGCCAGCGGTTACCCTCCTCACACCAGTACTGTTCAGACTGATAACCACCGGCATCAACAAACTCCAGGAACTCCTGATTGCTAACCAGATACTGCGCTGCTTTAAAAGATTCAATCTCGGCATGATGCTGGCCGTACTCATTATCCCAGCCATAAACTGCGGCCGGATCATGGTGGTCAATTTTTACCTCTCCAGCAGGAACCGTCAACAAACTGTTTTCAGGTGCGCTGCCGTATTGTGGGCAGATAGGAAAAGCTTGATGTGGTTGTACAAACTCTAGCTCCAGTTGGCGTATCAGCACCGAGGAGGTCTCCAAGTGGATACGTTCGTGTTCGATGCCCATGATGATTGGCCACATGGGGCTCTGCCAATCGATCGGCAGACTGAAATCAACGCTATCAATCAAGCTATTGACCGCTGATCGGACCTGATTGCGGTATTGTCTTACATCGGCAACTGATGGCCAGTCGTAGTGGTTATCGTTGAGGTCATCCCAGGACATCTCATCGACGCCGATGGCACACATTGATTCGATTTTAGGGTTGATGCGTTGTGGCAGCAGTTTGGCTAACACCAACTTATTGGTGAAAAAGGTGGCGGTATGGCCAAAATAGAAAATCAGCGGGTGCCGTAAGGAGCAGGGGCGCTGATAAAAGGCCTGTTCGTTTTTTAGTGTTTCAAACAGCAACTCATAACTGTCGTAAGTTTGATTGAAGTAGCGTTTGATCTCCGCTCTTTTGTCTGAGATATTACCCTCGTTTAGAATCAGGGGTTTCGCTGCCAGCTCTGTTTGCGTGATTGGCTGCTGTTGAGCTGTTTTTTTATCAAGAGAGGTGTTGCCTGGGATATCAGTGTCAAACATGAGTGGCCCTATATATGTGAAAACGAACTTAATTTAAAAAACTCTATTAAGCATTTAAACGAACTTTTAGTATCAGTTCAAGTTTTCACACAGGCACAAAAAAGCCTGCGATTAAGCAGGCCTGTCTGTTTTTAGTTCTGATTTCTGTAAGCAGATTAAGCTAACAGTTGATTTTTCAACTTGTTCAACGCTTGTTTTTCTACCTGACGAATGCGTTCCATTGAGACACCGTATTCAGCGGACAACTCTTTTAGTCCTACCTTGTCTTCGGTTAACCAGCGTTTTTGCAGAATGTCTCGGCTTCGATCATCCAAGGTAGCCAGCGCCGCTTGCATGCGCTTGGTTTCATACTCCGCGTGACTCTGTTTGGCCAGTGCGGTTTCAGGGTCCGCATCCTGACTGATCAATACCGGAAAGGTGGTGTTATCGTCCTCATCTGTAATCGGGTCGACTGGGATGTCTTTACCGTAAAGGCGAGTTTCCATCTCCAGTACATCTTTGCGGGTGACCCCTAATGCTGTTGCCACGGCATCTGCATCCTTGTCACCAAACCACTCAATTGATTTTTTCGTGCTGCGCAATTTAAAGAACAATTTGCGCTGCGCTTTGGTGGTCGCTGTTTTGACAATGCGCCAGTTTTTAATAACGAATTCGTTAATCTCTGCACGAATCCAATGTACGGCAAAGGTCATTAAACGTACGTTTTCTTCAGGGTTAAAGCGTTTAACGGCTTTCATTAAGCCGATATTTCCCTCTTGGATAATATCACCCAGTGGTAGACCATAGCCGTTATATGAGCGCGCAACCGGCACCACATAACGTAGAGAGGACAGGATCAATTGACGTGCCGCAGTGACATCATCTTGGTAGTACAGTTTCTCTGCCAGCGCGCGTTCTTCTTCGGCGCTGAGCTGTTGAATGCTCTGTACAGTGCGTAAATAAGTCTCCAGATTCTGACCTGGTGTCAATTCATGTGCTAAAACTTGTTTTGCCGGTAAATTTGGCGTCATATTTGATTTAGTTTCCGAGTTGATTAAAAGAGATTGCATACACGTCTCCTTATAAACTTTATTTATCAGACGTTCAATATAGCAGATTTTTAGCACTCAATGCAAGTGAGTGCTAAAGAAAATTAATGCTATGATTTTACTCAGTAACTAATTGAAAAACAGTAGAAAACCGAAACCGCTAGATTTTTTAATGGAAGCTCTGTTATCAAGAAAGGTGATTGTAGTGGCAGTGACTAAGGTCATTATGCGTCAGTATAAATTTTCTTTTACATATCCTTAAATATTTTATTTAGGTTGTACTAGAGCTGTACTTATAATATAAGTAAAGAAAGCTATTGTAGTTCG
>CAZNML010000031.1:4868-18731 GCA_964574275.1 uncultured Thiosulfatimonas sp.
GTCCTCTACCAGAAAAACTCCAAAAACGTCTCGAAATACAATTTGGTCGGGTAGAATTTTCTTTAAATAGAGGGATTTAAGCCAAAAATTAAGTATATATTGCTCCTTCTGAAGATTACTAAGTACCTAAGCACAATTGTTTACCTATTTTTTCCCTAACACCTAATCCCCAACGGTGCCCTTGCCCTTGCGTCAATTAATTTGGCATAAGTACTTAGCTGCCAGGAGGTTTTTTATGGAAAAGTACTTTAATTTACGTCACTTCGTGCTGTTGACTCTGTCTTTGGCGGTGCTGGTTGGTGCTATGTTCACCATTACACTGGAAAACTCTAAGCGCTTCCAGTATGACCTGATTGGCGAACAGCAGAAGCGGGTAGTTGAAAAGGCTCTGGTTGTGCTGGACGATGCTCTGGAGCAATCTAAGAGTGATGTACTTTATCTTTCCAAGCTGCCTGTTCTTGAGGAACTTTACAACTCATCTGGGTCTTCCCCGTTATTATCTGAGCTGCAAAACACCCTTCTGACCTTCCTGGCCACACACCGCCAATACGACCATCTTCGTTTTATAAACCAGAGTGGACAAGAGGTGGTGCGAATTAACAATAGACAAGGTCGCATGGAGATCGTAGAAAATAACCGTTTGCAAGATAAAAGCGATCGGCCCTATTTTGCTTTCACGAATTCACTTGAAGTTGGAGGCGTGTATATCTCGAATTTTGAGCTTAATGTCGAGAACGGTGTGATAGAACGGCCAGAACGAACAGTGGTAAGGTTGGCTACGCCAGTGTTTTCCTCCTCGGGCCAGCGTATTGGAATTATTGTCGCTAACTTGCAGGGGGATGAGTTAATCCATCAGATACAGTTAGGTGCGATAGACCAACAGATGACATTGGATTTCTATCACTATCATGCAGATGCTCACCATTATGTAGATGCGAATCATCGTGATCAGTTGGATATAGCTTTTCCGCAACTTTTTAAGCAGATTATCGGCTCCGATTCCAGCTGGAGCAAACTACTGGAATTAGACGAACACCTTAGCAGTTATTACCTGTTCAGCCCCTATTTAATTCCTGAATCGCCCTATTCTATAGAGCAGACAACCGGTTCTGATTGGTTAATCGTGGTAAGCCTACCTCAACAGACGGTGTCGGAGAATTTAGTCATACCGCATTTTGATCCATGGATGCTGGCTGTTGGGTTGGGCTTAGCGATCTTGTCAATTGGTGGTGGAATCAGTCACCTGCGCAGCGGTAAGGCACACTATAAACAGAGTTTTAAGCGACAGAGCGCTTTACTGGAAGGGTTTGTTGGTAATACTCCCGATGCTTTCATTATTCAAAATGCACAAGGTATGGTTGTGTTCTCCAATCAGGCAGCCAATGAATTGATGGTCAGTGGCCGTGCGTTGGTCGGTAAGAGTTTTGAAGAGACAGAGTTATATCGTCAGCATCCGGGCTTGAAGACGTTGCAATATCAAGTTCTTTCCAGCAGTGAGCCTAAACAGGTTGAACTGGATTATGCGGGAAAAAGTTATCATCTTAATGTCTTCCCAATTTCTGGCGTAGAAGGTGAGCCAGAAATGGCTGGGTGCATTATCGCTGACCAATCTGAAAGCCTCGGTCTTGCTGGAAGAAAAATTGCCAGTCAGATGCGATTACTTGAGGCGATTAGTCAGGTTCAGAATAATTTTATGTTGCCAAGCTCCTCGCGGAGAAGTTTTGATGTATTACTGAGTCATTTTGTCAGTGTAACTGATAGTGAGTTCGGTTTTATCGGTGAAGTTAATTATGAAGAGGATGGTTCGCCCTACCTTTTAACCCATTCAATCAGTAATATCGCCTGGAATGAGGAGACTCGAAAGTATTACAACCAACGCGCAGAAACAGGGATTGAATTCCGCAATCTTGATACCCTGTTCGGCCGGGCTCTGGTTGAGAAACGCTCGATTATCTCCAACGATGTTGCCAGTGATCCCAGAGCAAGTGGGACGCCGTCTGGTCACCCTGTGCTGACCAAATTTCTAGGTGTGCCAGTGTTTTTTGGTAATAAGATGATTGGTATGGTGGGGGTTGCTAACAGGGAGCTGGACTATGACCAGGCATTGCTGGATTATATTGCACCCTTAACCGAACTCTACGGGCAGATGATTCATCTGGATCAGATTCGTAAAGAGAAACGATTGGTTGAACTTGAGTTGGTTAACCAAAAGAACTGGTTGCGAATGGTACTGGATACCGCACCTGACGGCTTATTATTAGTTAACTCGGATGGAGCGATTGAAATGGCTAACCAGAGTGCGCGTGAAATGTTTGGTTACAGTCAGCAAGAGCTGATTCACCACTCTGTAGAAAAATTGATTCCGCAACAGTATCGCCATGCTCACAAAAATTATCGTAGCGATTATATCCGCTTAGGCATGAGTCGCGGTTATATGAATGGTCGGTTGGCACAAGGGTTGAGAAAGGACGGCGAGACTTTTCCGGTAGAGGTGCATTTAAGCCCAATTGTTAAAAGTCAGGCAGACCGCGCTGTACAAGATCTGATTGATGATTCATTCGTCATTTGCAGTATTCGTGATGTCTCCGAGCGCGTTGATATGGAGAAACAGTTGCGACAGAGCCAGAAGATGGATGCGATTGGTCAGCTGACGGGAGGGATAGCGCATGATTTCAATAATCTTTTGGGGGTGATTATTGGCAATCTCGATTTGGCGAGTTTGAGTTTGGAAGAGCAGGATTGTGAAGGCGTCAGGCAGGCGATTGAAAATTCTCAAGCAGCCTCGGAACGAGGTTCCAAACTGTTGCAGCGCTTGCTGGCGTTCTCCCGTAAACAGCCTTTGAAACCGAGTTATCTAAAAATGGAGCATGTGGTTAGGGAGGCCTTTCCTTTAATTAGGCATGCTCTAGGTTCAAAAATAGAGTTGCACAGTCACTTGGATGCAGATGTAGGAACAATTTATGCAGATGAGCATCAGTTGGAGAATGCTCTGATCAATTTGGCGGTCAATGCACGAGATTCTATGCCGGATGGTGGCGAGCTTTTTATTCGAGTCAAACAGATAACGATTGGTGGCGATGCAACCTGTATCGGAGGCGAGTTGATGGAGCCGGGCAACTATGTGTTGATTGAGATCGAAGACACGGGAGAAGGGATCTCCTCCGAGCATTTTGAGCACATATTTGAGCCATTCTATACCACCAAGCCCAGTGGTAAAGGTACGGGACTGGGCTTATCGATGGTTTATGGCTTTATTCGTCAATCCGAGGGCTATATCCAGTTGGTGTCACGGGAAAACATAGGTTCTACCTTTAAGCTCTATCTGCCGTTGAAGTCCGGTGATATGGAGCAGTTGGAAAAAAATGAAAATGATGCTGAACCAAAACAACAGGCAGACAAAACAGTGTTGATTGTTGACGATGAGGAAGCACTATTAGACTCTACCAGTAAGTTGCTGGAGAGAGCAGGTTACCAGGTTTTAACAGCGCAAGATTCAGATACAGCCTTGAAGGTGCTAAGAGAAGATAGGGTCGATCTCCTTTTCAGTGATGTAATGATGCCTGGAGGGATGAACGGTATTGAACTGGCCTCAGTGGTGCATGAGAAATACCCTCATATAGGTATATTGATGGGTACAGGTTATGCCTCTAACCTGTTTGACGCGCCTGAATCCAACTGGTTGAAAGACTCAATTATTTTCAAGCCCTATAGAGAGGTTGATTTGCTCATCGCTATAGAGCGCGCATTGACGGCACAGAAAGTCGTGAAGAAGGAGGCTGACTGATGTCCCTTAAAGTACTTGTAATTGATGATGACGTTGGCATTACCCAGCTAATGGCAGCGATTTTGCAACGTCTTGAGCATCATTCGATGATTATTAATGATCCTTTCGAAGTCGTGGATTTATTGTCGCAACAATTTGACCTGATCTTTCTGGATCTGGATATGCCAGGAATGGATGGTATTGAGGTCATGCGTGTTCTGTCTGAAAAAGAAGTTGTCTCCAGCTTGGTTCTGATGAGTGGTTTTGATGATGCCGTGCTTAATACGGCCCACGATTTAGCCGAAGCACACAGTCTTAATGTGTTAACTCATTTGTCCAAACCCTTTAGTCTCAAAGAGGTTCAATCGGTACTGAAGCAGGTCAGTGGTTTGGAGCGAGATGAAAGTTTACCAAAAAGTGAGTTACCCGAAGTACTCTTAGTGGAGGAGGATACTTTACGTTCTGCAATGCGTGAACGGCGTATAGAGGTTCACTATCAGCCGCAAATGGAATTAAAAAATCATCAGCTTATTGGTATAGAGGCCTTGTGCCGTTTACGTGATGATCAGGGCGAGTTAATCCTGCCTGATCGATTTATTCCACTAGCAGAGAAGTTGGATATTATTCATGATTTAACTCGATTGGTTGCCGAAATTGTTGCTGAGGATTGTGAGAAAATTTTTGTTGATAATCCAGATATGACAATATCTATTAATGTCACAACCCAGGATTTAGATTACTTAGATTTTCCCGAATATCTTTCTGAGGTTTTTAAAGCGCATCAAATTGATTTGAACAGGGTTATTGTAGAAGTGACTGAGAGTATGTTGATCCATGAGTTAAATCTGGGTTTAGACGTGCTGGCGCGCTTAAGACTGAAAGGCTTCAAAGTTTCAATTGATGATTTTGGCACCGGTGCTTCCACGCTTGAGCACATTAAGCACTTTCCGGCGACGGAACTCAAGATTGATAAGTCTTTTATTCAAAGCTTGGGTCAGCAGGACAAATCACTGGTTTTGGTTCGACATACTATGGAGCTGGCACATCAGCTCGGATTAGACGTGGTTGCTGAGGGGGTTGAGACCGAGGCCGTGGCGGACTGGCTGCTGAATATGGGGTGCGACATTGCGCAAGGGTATTGGCTGAGTAGACCGATAGTGAAAGGCGAATTATTAGCTTTCTTGGAGCGGAATCGTCCTGCTTCAAAGAGTGATTCTGTTTTCAGTGATGATGATCATGAAATCAGTGAGCCTGATTTGATCAAAGAAATTGCAACGGAAGTAGGGGATGCACAAAGTCAGTCTGAAGTCGTATTGTTAAGTGCAATTTTGCCTAAAAGTGGCCGCTTTGGATTTATCGGCGCCAGTCAGTTGTATGGTATCAAGGCGGCATTTAAAGAGTTTGACGCGGAAAAGACTAACAGTGACTTTAGTATACAGTTGGAGCTGTTTGATGATCAATCTGATGTTAACCGTTTTCTTAAAATTGCCCGAACTCAGCTCTCTAGTCAAAGTGTTGCCTGTCTAGGAGGCGTGTTCACCCTTGGACAAACTAAGGAGTTCATTAAAGCAGCAGAATCGACTAAGCAGCCAATGGTAGGCGCTTTTTCAGGCAGCGTGTTGTTACGTAACTCGGAATGGCGCAGTGTTTTCAATGTGCGTCCAAGTTATGAGGATGAGCTTACCTGTATTGTTGATAAACTACGAAGTAGTTCGGGTAAAAGGGTATTTGTCTATCCGGATAGCGCTTTCGGTATGCGCGCATTGGATATCGTAGAAAAGCACTTAAATGGTGTAGATAGCCTGAATTATTCATGCGATAACCGCAGTCATGCTCGATTAATTGAAGAGGTGCAGAAGCGGGGTGCAGAGCACGTTGTGTTTATCGGTGCGGCCAAAACATTGATTGAACTATTGAATGGAACCCAATTACCAAATACCCAATTTTATACGATCTCTCTCGTCGGTTTAGGTTCGCTTTTGCAATCGGCTAAAACATGTATGAACCGGGTGAATGTGACTGTGCCATTTGAAGATTACCAGGGGAGCGGTTATGCAGCAACTCAGTTTAGAAAATATCTGACACCGCTGTTAGCACCCGAGGAACGAAAGTACATGAATAGTATCAGTTTTGAAGGCTATATTAATACTAAAATATTATTGTCGGCATTACAGCGTGCCCAGGATAATAGTGCTTTTGGAGTGAGTCAGGCTTTAGAGAAAATGGTGGGGGTGGATATTGGTCTGGATTGTCCAGTAACGTGGGACTCAGATAAACGCCAGTTCCTACATCAGGTTAAGTTGTTGGATGGTTTGTAGGGTTATAGCTGTAAATACGTAAAACTGGAGGCGACGCTGTCATCTCCAGTTTTAAGCAAAGTGAATACAAAAGTTAAGTTAGCCGTTTTCAGCAAGCTGACCGGTCTGCTGCATCATCTCCATCCAGGCATCACGCAGTTCTGTCAGAATTTCAATGGCGCTGTCTAAATAGAAAGTCTCTTTTTCAAATACCGCTTCTTGAATACACTGATCGGCATAGCGGTATAGCTCTTCTAGATCGAATGCCAAAGGGGTCTCTTCAGTAAACTGTAGGCGGTCACGCAGCGCATCCAGAATGGTGGTCATACGTCCCAGGTGGAAGCCTTTTTCCACTAAGGCATTACTCTGCTGGCAGACTTTGGCAAGATTACCTTTATCAACCGCACCTTGTAACAGCAGTAAAACCGTTTTACGTGGGTTTTCAGTCAGGTTCTGTTCGGCTTCCTGGCTGCGCTGATACTCTTTTAACAGTGGAGCGGTTGCTTGAGATACTGGGTTATTTGTTGTCATGGCAATGTCCTTTTAGAAAAGTGGCAAAAAGTGCCAACAAAAAATTAAAGTTTTCATGTTGTATGCCGTACAGCAGAGAGCGTGCCAAAAAAAGATTGTGCAGCGTGGGTTGAGGTTGATTTTTGATGGTCAGTGTGTGCTGATTAAGCTTTTAACTATCTGATTTTTATCATTAACCAGGCCTGGTCATTTTTAGCTGATAAAAGCGATTTTGAAATGTGGACGAGGGGCGTGCAGGTTGTGGCTGTCAAAAAAATGGATGCCTGTTAAGCATTTGGCATCCATTCTCGGTAGGCCTATTTAGCAGGCTGATGAATTAAAAGGTGACCTTAACGGCATCAGCAACTTTGTTGGCTTTTTCAATGGCCGAATCAATATCGACATCGCGGCTAATGGCTACTCCCATGCGACGACGGCCATCAATATCCGGTTTACCAAACAGGCGGATCTGCGTGTCCGGCTCTGCCAAGGCTTGTTCCAGATTGGAGAAGCAAGTTTGGGTGGAAGTACCGGTTGGCAGGATCACACTGGATGCCGAAGGGCCGTGCTGAGTAATATTAGGAATAGGCAGTCCTAATATTGCGCGTGCATGCAATGCAAATTCAGACAGGTCTTGTGACATCAGTGTTACTAAACCGGTATCGTGTGGTCGAGGCGAGACTTCACTGAAGATAACCTCATCGCCTTTAACAAACAGCTCGACACCAAACAAGCCGCGGCCACCTAAGGCATCTGTCACTTTTTTGGCAATCTGTTCAGCTTTGGTTAAAGCCGCCGGGCTCATTGGATGCGGCTGCCATGACTGACGGTAGTCACCGTCCTCCTGATGATGGCCAATCGGTGCACAGTATGAGGTGCCGTGAATATGACGCACTGTTAACAGGGTGATCTCATAATCAAAGTCGATAAAGCCTTCAATAATGACACGCCCTTTACCCGCACGGCCGCCTTCCTGCGCATAGGACCAGGCCTGTGCAATATCTTCAGTGGACTTGACCACACTCTGCCCTTTACCGGAAGAGCTCATAATCGGTTTAACCACACACGGCATACCAATGCGGCTGATGGCCGCTTCGAAGTCTTCCAGCGTGTCAGCAAACTCATAAGGTGAGGTTGGCAGAGACAGCTCCTCCGCCGCCAGACAACGAATGCCTTCACGGTTCATTGTCAATTGTGTGGCACGTGCCGTTGGCACAATAGTGACACCTTCTTGTTCCAGCTCTGACAAAGTATCGGTAGCAATCGCTTCAATTTCAGGTACCACGTAGTGTGGCTGCTCCTGTTCAATAACCTGACGCAGCGCATTACCATCTAGCATATTAATCACGTGTGAACGGTCTGCAACCTGCATGGCTGGGGCATTTGCGTAACGGTCAGCCGCAATCACTTCGCAGCCTAAACGCTGCAGTTCAATCGCCACCTCTTTACCGAGTTCACCAGCACCACATAATAAGACGCGTGTGGCAGTGGGTGAAAATGGGGTACCAATGCTAGACATGGCATCTCCTTTGCTTATATTCAGTTAGAAATTAATCAGGCCAAACTTAACGGCCTAAGATCGAAAAACTTTAGATTGCCACATTATACGGCAAACCGCTTTAAAGCAGAATTTTGAATCGGTTTGCAACAAAGAGGAATCATCATGTTACAGCTACGTAAATCAGACCGCCAAGCTAACGAGAATATTGGCATGTTGTTAGACGACGAGCGTACACGCACTTCCAGAATGGTGGAACGCTCAGCGGCCGATAATCGTGCAAGTGTAAAACAGATGATGGGAACTCTGCAGCAGCGTTTTTCCAATACCAAGGATATTCCTGCTGATATTCAGGCGCTGATTGATGAACAGGTGGAACTAAGAACCAAAGAGCTGTTCCATCAGGCAAACTTTGATGCGTTAACACACCTGCCAAACCGCCACTATTTCGGCCAGACCTTGGATGAAGCCTTAGAAAAAGCACAGCAACAGCAGACCGAGTTTAGTCTGCTGTTCTTAGATCTAGACGGCTTTAAACAAGTCAATGATGACCTGGGCCATCAGGCAGGGGATGAGTTGTTGCAAAATGTTGCTGCGCGCCTGATCTCCTCTGTGCGCGAGGGAGATGTGGTGGGCCGCAGAGGCGGCGATGAGTTTGTTATTCTGTTGAGTGATCTGTCTTACGGCAAAGACATTATCAATATCTGTCAGCGCGTAATTAATGAGGTGAGTCGTCCATACCGTTTAGGTCAGCAGGAGGCCAATATCTCGACCAGTATCGGGATTGCCCGTTACCCAGAAGACGGTAAAACAACGGCGGAGATGCTGGAGAACTCGGATTTAGCACTCTATGCAGCAAAAGAGGGTGGACGCCGCGGTTTTCGTTTTTATCATGAAGTGGCGCAGTTAAATCAACAACAGCAGCTTGAAACCGAATTAGGTGAGGCGATTGAAAACAATCAGATTGAGATCTGTTTTGAGCCACAAGTAGAACTGGCTTCTGGACAGGTGATTGGTGCGAGCAGTACTATTCAGTGGCATCAGGGTGATGAGCAAGTCAGTTACTTGAACGAATGGAGTGGGGTGTTGAATAACACGCCGTGGGCCTCTTCGGTATCAAGCTGGTTATTCGACAGCGCACTCTACTATTTGCAACAGTGGAAAGCGGTGCGAAATGAGTGGGTGATCTCCGTTCCGGTTTTAGAGAGCTTATGGCAGCAGGATAATCTGGTTGGATTCTTAGATGAACGCATGCAGCGTTTCGGCATTCATAAAGCACAGTTGCAGTTAGAGTTTTCAGTAGCGGCACTACAGAGTGCCGATGACGCAATGAAGCAGGTGTTGATAGAGTTAGGTCAGGCGGGTTATCAGATTACCTTGACCGATGTGGGAGCTCATCCGGTCGATTTTAATATCCTGCCGAGCTTGCAGATTAATGAGATGAGATTGGATAAAAACTGGCTGCAGACTTCGATGCAGAATCAAAGTGGGCAGGCCTGGTTAAAAGCACTGGTGCAGATGGCGAATAGTTTAGATATCTGTGTGATTGCCACCGGTGTGGAATCGAAAGAGCAGGCGCGAACGCTGCAAAGTTATGGCTGTGTGATGGGGCAGGGTTCGGTGTGGTCAAAACCGGTTGAAGCCGAGAAATTCAATAACCACCTGATGGCTCGCCATCGTTTAGGTGCTTAAATTCAGCAGGCCTGTTTAAAATTCATTATAAAAAAGCCCGCATGGATTCGATTTCATACGGGCTTTTTTAATGGACAGTTTAAAGTCACTTTTTTAGCTGGTTCAGCATCTCTAAAATGACTTTGGCAGAGTGAGTGGCGGCCTGTTCGAGATATTGTTCGAATGTTTTGGCATTCTCTTTACCGGCAATATCCGACAGTGAGCGAATAATCACAAACGGCGTTTCAAAGCAGTGACAAGCTTGTGCCACCGCCGCCGCTTCCATTTCGCAGGCGATCATCTCTTTAAAGTTCTGGCGTGTATTGGAGACGTCTTCCGGATTATGCATAAAGCGATCACCGGTGGCGATCAGCCCACTCATATGGACCACTTCGCGGAGTGCCTCAATGCTACCTTGCGCGGCTTTGACCAGGGTTTCATCCGGTATAAAACAGGCTGGCATACCTGGAACCTGACCCAGATCATAGCCAAATGGGGTGACATCGACATCGTGATGGCAAACCGAGCTGCTGATAACAATATCGCCAACATTCAGGTCGGTATGAAAACCACCCGCAGAACCGGTGTTAATCACATAGTCGGGGTTGTACTGCTGCAGCAGAATGGTGGTACTGATGGCGGCATTGACCTTACCAATTCCAGAACGTAGCAGCACGACCTCTAAGCCGTCAATTTTACCCTGATAGTATTCAAACCCGGCAACGCTCTGGGTTTCGAGGTCGTCCATTTTACTGCGCAGCAGACTGACCTCTTCCTCCATCGCCCCAATAATGGCTACTTTCATACTTCGTTACCTAACTCTTTCAGGGTTTCGGCGCTTAATGCGATCGTTTCATTTTTATTGACACCAATGCCGTGATCGATAATCTCTTGCGCGATCTGTTTTGCCTCTTCTAAAGAGTGCATCATATAGGTTCCGCACTGGTACTCGTTAAGTTCCGGAATGTCCTGCATGCGTTCGACATGAAGCACATCCTGCATAGAAGCCAACCAGGCCTGGCTGACACGCTCTTCGCTTGGCGTGCCCAGCAGGCTCATATAAAATCCGGTACGACAGCCCATTGGAGAGATATCGATAATCTCAACGCCATCGCCATTCAGATGGTTACGCATAAAGCCGGCAAACAGGTGCTCCAGAGTGTGAATGCCTTTTTCGCCCATCATCGACTCATTCGGCTTATTGAAGCGCAGGTCAAATACCGTGATGGTATCCCCGGATGGCGACTGCATGGTTTTAGCAACACGCACAGCTGGCGCGTTCATAATGGTATGGTCCACGGTAAAACTGTCTAGTAATGGCATTATTCGGTCCCTTTAACTTTATAGAGAGTTGGTATTTTCGTCGTTTAGCTCTTTTTTCAGCAACCAGCCCTTATCGGTGTTAATGAACAGGTAGTTACGTCTGAATTCAAGCTCGTCCCCCTGGCTAAAATCCGGCAGGGTCATTTTAAGCAGCCCAATGGTCATGCTTTGTGTCATCTTTTCAAAAGCAGACAGATTTGCATCCTGTACCAGCTGTTTGGCGTAATCGTCTAAAGATTGATCGGCTGTTGCTTTGATGGTCATTTCCGCCACATAGTGGGTATCGTTCTGTTTATAGCCATTGTCTTTAACCGCTTCAGTAACGGTAAACAGGCCGGCAAACTGTTGATTAAAGTGCTGCGTCGACATCTGTTTGATATCGGAGTCCGATGGCTGGGTAATGCCAAGGCAACCGCTTAAAAACAGCATTAAAACCGCTAAAGTGCTAACCATAATTGGGCGCATAGTGGAACTCCACGGGTAATTGAATGAAATGTTTTATGAATGTAATTGATAGATTATGGGTGTGATCTATACAAGTACGACTGATAGCTAAGCGTATGCTCTACAGCTGTTAGGTCTATGTGATAAAGATAAAATTTAGATATAAAAAAACCAGCCGAAGCTGGTTTTGGGGGCTTATGTGAGGGGGGTGGACCTCACATAAAAAGATGGTGCGGAAGGAGAGACTCGAACTCTCACACCAAAGGCACCAGAACCTAAATCTGGCGTGTCTACCAATTCCACCACTCCCGCGTATCTAAAGGGTGTGTTTAAAAACGACCCTATAGAATATGGTGGCCACACCTGGAATCGAACCAGGGACACAGGGATTTTCAATCCCTTGCTCTACCGACTGAGCTATGTGGCCGAATTAGAATGGGCGTATTATATGGACGGGGTTGTGGGCTGTCAAACGATTTTTTAAAAAAATATCATTTTTCTTTAATTCGCCCAAATTCCTACGCCTTTATGCCCAATTAAAAGCCGTCAAAGTCGATATGCGTATCGTCAATCAGGCCACCCTGATCCTGTTTATGATCCATTAGATGTGGATGTTGCTGTTCTGAATCTGGCTGTGGCTCTGATGGTGTGTGCTCAGTTTGTAAAGCTTCATCTCCACCAATCGCCAGATACTGATCCAGAGAGTGCGCACCCTTGTCATCTGAAATAATTTCACTGATGTCTAAAGGATCGGTAAAGCCGGCAAACGGGTTATCATCTGCTGGAGCCTCGTGCTGTGGATGCTCTCCAAGCAGGTTGTGATCATCATCCGCTAAGAAACCAAACAGTCCAATTTCTGGCTCGCTGGCCTCTTCCTCTTTAGCCATTGCCAGTTTGGCTTTGTTTTCAGCGTCTTTTTTCAAATCCTTAAATTCGCGCAGATCTTCAGCCAGTTCCTGTTTGGCCTCTTTTACGTCCGCCTTGGCTTCCTTAACATCTGCTAACTCCTCTTTGGCCTCCTGTTTGGCTTGTTCGAGTTGCTGCTTGGCCTCTTCTATGCGCTCTTCATCGCCGGATCTTCTGCTCTGTTTGAACTCTGATTTGGCTTCGCGGATGTCCTGCTGCGCCTCTTTGTATTCCGCTCTTTCCTGCTTGAACTCCGCTTGTTCTGCTTTGATTTCAGCACGACCCTCTTGTAACAGCTCCTGTTTATGCGCTTTTAGCTGCTGTTGACTCTCACGCAGGTCTTCTTTGGCCTCTTTTAATTCGGCTTGCTGCTCTTTAATATCAAGTTTTGCCTCTTTTAAGGCTGCTTTTTGCTCTTGAGAAGCCTCTTTGATATCCTGCTTTTCGTCTTTCAGTGTCTGTTTTGCCTCGGAGAACTCCTGTTTCTCCTCGTTCAGATGAGTTTTGGCTGCCGCTAACGCCTGTTTAGCCTGTTCAACCTCCTCTTCAGAACCGTGTTTTTTGGCTTGTTTCAGCTCTTTTTCAGCTTGACGCACCTCTTTTTGAGCCTCTTTCAGCTCCTGTCTGGCCCCTTTAAACTCGCCTTTGGCCTGCTGGAATTCCGATTTTTCCTGTTTAATGATGGCAGCGTGCTCGGCTTTGGTCTCTCTGTAAGCGGCTTGAGCGTCTTTAACGTCCTCTTTTTCGCTATAGACAGACTCTAAAGCATCCTGATACTCTTCGAACACATTCTGATCCGCATCCGCTGACTTTTGTGCCACTTCCGCTACAGGCACTTCACCTGTCATTTTAATATTGTCGATTAAGGCGCCATAACTGTCATCTGCCCCAATACCTTCAATCGTCAGGGTCGGGGTCTCAGCACTGATTTCACTGTAGTTGATTTCAACCGTGGTCCAGCCATTAGCCGCTTCAGACATTTCAACCGTGACAGAGTCATCTTCAGAGACAAACGTTAAGTTACCTTTCGCATCTGAAAGAATTTGAACGGTTTTGCCATCAAACTCTATTTGAGCATCAGAGGTGTCTTTATGGCCTCTTTTAGCGCCACCTTCTCTCGGTTTGACATCGATGGAGAAGTTCACATTGCTCGCCCCGTTTAGAGGTACGTCGGTTGACATGCTCACATTATGATGTGCATCCAGTTCGGCATGGACACTGCCATCGGATGACTTGGAAACGATTTTACTTTGAACTTCTAATCCATTTTTTCCAGTATCCCAGACAACACCATGGTCACCGGTGACGTCACCTTTTTCAACATGCCAGCCTTTGCTGGTTTGCAGGTTCTCGAAAGACTCTTCCAGTAACATAACCGACTTGGTCGGAACTTCTGCCGGTGGTTGTTCTACCGGTGGTTGTTCTACCGGTGGTTGTTCTACCGGTGGTTG
>CAZNML010000032.1:0-11755 GCA_964574275.1 uncultured Thiosulfatimonas sp.
AGGCAGAAGCTGAAGGCTCAGATGGCGCTGCAGAAGATCCTTGGGGTGACGCCTTAAGTGAACAGGCAGAAGCAGAGTCCTCTTCCGATACGGCCAATCTTGATGCTTTAGCTGAGAGTCGTGGTGACGGTAAAGAGAAGGTGGACTTAGATGTATTGCTGGATATCCCCGTTACTTTGCAGCTTGAAATTGGACGAACAAAAGTTTCAATTCGCAACTTACTTTCGTATACTCAAGGTTCGGTCGTTGAAATGGATCGTTTGGCGGGAGAGCCGTTGGATCTATTAGTTAACGGAACCCTGATTGCACACGGCGAAGTCGTGGTCATTAATGATAAGTTTGGGGTCAGGTTGACCGACGTTATCAGTCCTCAGGAACGGATCAAGAAGCTAAAGTAATGCACAGCGTTTATTCCCAAATAGAGCATAAAACTCAACTCAGGACATTAAGAGGTTTTTTTAAACCTCTTTTTGCGTTTTTACTGCTCGGTTTTTCTCAGTTGGCGTATGCCGAACCACTGGCTTCAATCGGTGAGTCGGTCGTGCAGCCGAGCGACTATTTTTTGCAGATTGTCTTTTCGCTTATTCTGGTGATTCTGATTATTTTCATGTCAGCCTGGATGTTACGCCGTTATGGCCGCTTTCCAGGGGTGGCTGAGGGAAATTTGAAGGTGTTGGGCGCTCTGTCGGTCGGCCAAAGAGAGCGTGTTCTGCTACTGCAGGTGGGAAAAGAGCAGATCTTGGTTGGAGTAACCAGCAGCCGCATTACCACCCTGCATCAATTGCAAGAGAATGTTGAAGTCAATACAGCTCAGCCTTTAAAGGGAGCTTTTGCACAGCGAATGCAGGAGGCTTTGAGCAAAAAGACCGAGACCAATCAAGCTGATACTGAAACTAAACCCATGTCTGCAAAGAGATCTGCTGCCAGTGAAAATTCGTAACTTTGCTCTACTGTTAAGTCTGCTGCTATTGCCAGCTCTTGCCTGGTCTATGCCCGGGGTGCCGGCTTTTACCGTTGAAACCGATGCGGCAGGGAATCAGGACTACACTCTAACAATGCAGATCCTGTTGTTAATGACGGGGTTGACTCTACTGCCGGCGGCCTTGATCGCCACCACCTCTTTTTTACGAATTATTATCGTTCTGGCGCTGTTAAGGCAGGCACTTGGTACCATGCAGACGCCTTCTACCAAAGTCTTGATCGCTCTCGCCCTGTTTTTAACTCTGTTTATCATGTCACCGGTACTGGATAAGGTCTATGACACGGCTGTGGCCCCCTATATGGAGGAGCAGATTCAGTTCAAAGAGGCCGTTGAGCTGGGCTCCAAGCCAATGTATCAGTTTATGTTGCAGCAGACTCGAGAGGATGACCTGGGTATGTTTGCTGAGATGGCGGGGGTCACGCTGGAGGATCCGCAATCGATTCCCTTTAAAGTCCTGATTCCGGCGTTTATGACCAGTGAGTTGAAAACGGCGTTTCAAATTGGTTTTATGCTGTTTATTCCGTTCTTAATCATCGATTTGGTAGTCGCCAGTCTATTGATGTCGATGGGGATGATGATGTTGTCGCCCATGATTATCTCTCTGCCTTTTAAGTTAATGCTGTTTGTACTGATTGACGGTTGGGCGTTGGTTGTGGGAACATTAGCGAATAGTTTTGTGGTGCCCGGAGGTATCTGATGGAAGAAGCTTTTGTTTTAACATTGGGTCAAAGAATGCTTGAAGTCACGGCGATGCTGGCGGCACCGCTACTGATTCCGGCTCTGATTATCGGTCTATTGATCGGTATGTTTCAAGCTGCGACCCAGATCAATGAAATGACGTTAAGTTTTATTCCGAAACTCGCCATTGTGGGGGTGGCTTTAGTGGTATTTGGGCCGTGGATGCTGACCACTTTAATCTCATTTACCCGAGAGCTTTATCAGAATATTCCTGCCCTGATTGGATAGATTATGAGCTTTAGCTACCTAGAGTTTATGCAGCTATTAGGTTTATACTTCTGGCCTTTTGTTCGCATTGGCGCCATGCTCTCTATTCTTCCTTTATACAGTATTCAAGCGGTCTCCATGCAGACGCGCGTCATTCTTACCCTGTTCATTACGCTGGTGGTGGCTCCCAATCTGGCGTTGCCACCTCCGGTTGACCCCTTTACCTGGCAGGGGGTGCTTTTTCTGGTCCAACAGATCTTGATCGGTCTGGCGATGGGGACGGTGTTTCTGGTAGTGTTTCAGGCATTTGTCATTGCCGGTCATATTATCGCCATGGGAATGGGGTTGGCGTTTGCGCAGATGGTGGATCCTGGAACCGGGGTTAACTCGCCGGTCGTTTCTCAGTACTTTACGATTGTTGTTACCTTGCTATTTTTGGCGATGAACGGCCACCTGCTGGTGATTCAAATTGTGGTCGACAGTTTTGAGTATCTGCCGATAGGTGTGCAGTTTCTCAATCAGGAGAGTTTAATGAACCTGGTAGAGTTTGGCGGTTATATGTTTGCCGCCGGAGTACTGGTTGGTCTGCCTGCGGTGACGGCACTACTGTTGATTAACGTCGCTTTTGGTGTGGTAACGCGTGCTGCGCCGGCACTTAATATCTTTGCGGTTGGTTTTCCGGTCACGCTGTTGACAGGCCTGGTAATGTTGTCTTTAACAACCCCGCTGATTTTGCCGCATCTTCAGGAACTGATTCATCGTGCCATGCAGTTGATTACTGGCTTTAGATTGGTGACAGGGTAGTTAGATGGCTGAGAATGAAGACGGCTCCGAGAAGTCCGAAGAACCCACCGAGAAAAAGCTCCGTGAAGCGCGTGAGAAAGGTCAGATACCGCGTTCCAAGGAGTTAACTACCGTTTTGATGACTTTGTCGGCAGCGGTGTTTTTGCTGTTTTATGGCGCACAGATGATTCAGGACTTCGAGACTCTGGCAGTCCGTGGCTTGAGTTTTGATCGTGATATCGCCTTTGATGAGCTGAAGATGTGGCATTTGATTCAAGCGATGCTGCTGCAGGGAATCTGGATGATCACGCCATTTCTACTACTGATGCTGTTTATTGCGTTAGTGTCGCCGATTCTGCTGGGTGGCTGGTCGTTCAGTACCAAAGCGATGGCACCTAAGTTAAGCAAATTGAATCCGGTTTCCGGTATCAAACGCATGTTCTCTGCCAAGGCCTTGCTGGAACTGGTAAAGGCACTAGCCAAGTTTGTACTGGTGATTTCGATTGCCACCTTCTTTTTATATACCGTATTTGGTGAGGTGCTGGCTTTAGGCGTTGAGCCGCTGAAAAAGGCCTTTGCCCATGCCGGTTACCTGATTGTTCAAGCGTTTATTTTTGTCAGTCTGTCGTTAATTATTATCGCCTCAATTGATGTGCCGTTTCAGTTGTGGGATCACAACCGTCAGTTAAAGATGACCAAGCAGGAAGTGAAAGAGGAGTTTAAGCAGCAGGAAGGTAACCCCGAGGTGAAAGGGCGCATTCGCCAAATTCAGCGTGAGATGTCACAGCAACGAATGATGCAAAAAGTGCCTGAGGCCGATGTGATTGTGACCAACCCGACGCACTTTGCCGTGGCACTGAAATACGATGCGGATGAGATGCAGGAACCGGTCGTGCTGGCAATGGGTGCCGACTTCTTGGCGTCACAAATTCGTACCATTGCCCAGGAACATGATATTCCAATTGTAGAAGCCCCACCACTGGCGCGTGCTTTATACTATAATGCGGAAATAGACCAGGCAATTCCTTATGATCTGTTTAAAGCGGTGGCAGCTGTATTGGCTTATGTTTATCAACTTAAACAAACAGGTAAAGCCAACAGTGTGGACTTTGAAAACTTACCTATTCCGGATGACATAAGAACGGAATAGGTCTCGACTAGAGAAATTGATTTAAAGATAAGATGGATCTTCAGCAGCTGTTTGCCAATATAAAACAAAATTTCAATCGCGGCCTTGGTGTCCCGATTGCGATTTTGGCCCTGCTTGGAATGGTAACGATTCCGTTGCCACCGATGCTGCTTGATATCTTCTTTACCTTCAATATCGCTCTGTCTCTTGTGGTTCTGATGGTGACCCTGTATGCAAAGCGCCCACTTGATTTTGCCATCTTTCCAACGATTATCCTGATTGCAACTCTGTTCCGACTGTCTCTTAATATAGCTTCTACACGTGTCATTCTCTTGGAAGGCCATAATGGCGGCGCGGCGGCTGGCCGTGTAATCGAAGCATTCGGTGAGTTTGTTATCGGTGGTAACTTTGCAGTCGGTTTAGTGGTGTTTGCCATTTTGGTGGTCATTAACTTTGTTGTTATTACCAAGGGTGCAGGACGTGTGGCAGAAGTAAGCGCACGTTTCACTTTGGACTCCATGCCCGGGAAGCAGATGGCAATTGATGCCGACCTCAACTCCGGACTGATTACCCAGGAGCAGGCGCAGGAGCGTCGCCGTGAGATTGCTTCTGAAGCGGACTTTTACGGATCAATGGACGGTGCCAGTAAGTTTGTTCGTGGGGATGCTGTTGCCGGCATCATTATCCTCTTTATTAACCTCATTGGTGGGTTTGCAATCGGTATGGGGCAGCATGACATGGCGTTTGGCGATGCCATTGAAGTCTATACCATATTGACCCTGGGGGATGGTCTGGTAGCACAGATTCCGGCTCTGCTGCTCTCGACTGCGACAGCCATTATTGTCACCCGGGTAACCGGGGAAGATAAGGATATGGGAGAGCAGATGCAGGTGCAGATGTTCTCTAACCCTAAGTCTTTAGCGACTACGGCGGGAATTGTGGGTGTGTTTGGAATCATTCCAGGTATGCCGAATGTCGCATTTCTGTCGTTTGCCGCCGTAGCGGGAGCGGGTGCTTACCTGATTCACCGCCGACAGCAACAGAAGCCAGAACCTGAGGCGCTATTGAGTGAAGCGGAGCCGGAGGAGGTCAAACCGGCTGAGCTGAGCTGGGATGATGTACAGGAGCTGGATGTATTAGGCTTAGAGGTTGGTTATCGCATGATACCGATGGTCGATCAGTCGCAAAATGGTCAACTGCTGGAACGTGTTAAAGGTGTGCGCCGCAAGGTTTCGCAAGAGCTTGGCTTCTTGGTGCCACCGGTGCACATTCGTGATAATTTGGACCTGAAACCAAACCAATATAGAATTATGCTGATGGGCGTTGCCAGCGGTGAGGGTGAAGTCTTTCCTGATAAAGAGCTGGCTATTAACCCAGGCCAGGTTTTGGGTGAAGTTCAAGGAGTCAAAACCACCGACCCCACCTTTGGGCTTGAAGCGGTATGGATTGATGTCAAAGACCGTGATCAGGCTCAAGCTCTTGGCTATACCGTGGTCGATGCCAGTACAGTGGTCGCGACCCATATCAGTCAGTTGATTCAAGATTACGCCTTTGAGTTATTGGGGCATGATGAGACCCAGCAGCTACTGGATAAATTGAAGCAGAGTTCGCCTAAGCTGGTAGAAGAGCTGATACCAGATAAACTCAGTCTGGCAGTGATTGTGCAAATATTACAAAACCTGTTGCTGGAAAAGGTCTCTATCAGGGATATGCGAACCATTCTAGAGGCGTTAACCACTCGATCATCCTTGACTCAGGATCCGAATGAGTTGACGCAATATGTGCGAGCAGCTTTGGGACGCTCCATCGTGCAGGATATCTTAGGTAGTGAAGAAGAGTTGAAGGTCATCACGCTGGAACCGGCACTGGAACAGTTGTTGCTGCAAGCAACACAAGGCGCGCCCGAAGGGCAGCTGGCCATTGAGCCTGGCCTGGCTGAACGCTTACATGGCACCTTAAAAGAGGAGTCTCAAAAAATTGAAATGGGTGGTCAATCCGCTGTTTTATTGGTGGCACCTCAGATTAGAGCGCAGTTGGCGCGTCTGTTCCGTTACAGTCTGCCAACGTTGCATATTTTGGCCTATTCAGAAGTGCCTGAAAATCGACAGATCAGTGTTGTGGCGAATGTAGGTCAAGGAGGTTAAGGTGAAAATTAAACGTTACTTTGCTCCAACTATGCGACAGGCCATGCAGTTGGTTAAAGATGCTCAAGGTGATGAGGCGGTCATTTTATCGACCCGTAATACGGATGAGGGTGTCGAGTTAGTCGCAGCGGTTGATCCGGAAGCACAGGACTTTAAAGATAAACAGGCGCAGCAGAGTGCAGGCAGCAGCTATGTTTCCCCGGAATTGGGCAACTTGGCAGAAACCTCAAAACCTGCTCAGTCTGCGCATGGCTCCACTGAAATTGCTGGTATGGCGCAAGAGCTGAAAGCGGTGCGTGCCATGCTTGAAAACCAGCTGTCAGGTTTGGCATGGGGGCAGTCTGAGCAGCAGGATCCGGAGAAGATCGCTCTGATTAAGCGTTTGATGCAGCTCGGCATCGGTTGGTCGTTAAGTCAAAAATTTGTCGAAAAAATGTCAGCCAAAGGCCATCAGGCCTGGTCGGAAATTTTGCATGACATGGAAGCGATGGTACCTGTTGAAAATCGTGATATTTTGGAGCGTGGCGGGATTATTGCTCTAGTAGGGCCAACCGGGGTCGGCAAAACCACGACCATTGCTAAAATGGCGAGTCGATTTGTTATGCGCCACAGTCCTGATCAACTGGCTTTAGTCACTACAGACTGTTACAAAATAGGGGCGCAGGCACAACTGAAGACCTTTGCCGACCTGATGGGAGTGCCGGTTCATGTTGCAGCGACTCAGGGGGAGCTGGTAGCGTTATTGGCTTCGTTGAGTCAGAAGAAATTGATCTTAATTGATACGGCAGGCATGAGTCAGCGTGATCTGCAGCTGTCACAGCAGCTGACTGCCGAGCACAGTGGTTTTAGCAGTGTGCGTAATTATTTGGTGATGTCTGCCGCGACTCAGTTGAGTGTGATGAAAGACATAGTGCACTCTTTCAATCAGGTTGGTTTGCAAGGCTGCATATTGACCAAAGTGGATGAAGCTTTACAATTAGGTAATATCCTGACGGTACTGATTGAAGAGCAGTTGTCGATCGCTTATCTTTCGGAAGGGCAGCGAGTTCCGGAAGATCTGACACCCGCAAAAGTAAGAGATTTAATTGATCGAGCGATTGTGCTCGGCCAACAAAATGCACATAGACAAGATGATGAGAGTGCATTCCGTTTAGGAATGGGAAAGGAGATATCTGATGCTCAATGATCAAGCAGCAGGCTTGCGAGCAATGCAATCTAACCAAGTCGCCAGCGCGGATCCGGCCAGCAGTCCTGTGAGAGTGATTGCCGTGGCCAGCGGAAAAGGCGGAGTAGGTAAAACCAATGTTTCGGTCAATTTGGGGATATCCCTGTGTAAGCTGGGCAATCGTGTTCTGTTAATGGATGCGGATATGGGGTTGGCTAATGTCGATATCATGCTGGGTTTGCAGACGGAATATAATCTGTCACATGTTCTGGATGGCGAAAAAGATTTAAAAGAGATCATTGTTGAGGGCCCGGCTGGTCTTAAGATTATTCCAGCCGCTTCCGGTGTGAAAAGAATGGCGCAGCTGTCGGCGATGGAGAATGCGGGGATTATTAATGCTTTTTCCGAATTGAGTGGCGAGTTAGATGTATTGCTGATTGACACGGCGGCTGGAATCGCCGACAGTGTAGTGAGTTTCTGTCGTGCCTCTCAAGAGGTGATTGTGGTGGTGACGGATGAACCGGCCTCTATTACCGATGCTTATGCTTTAATCAAAGTGTTGAGTCGTGACTACCAAGTGAGTCGTTTTCGTCTGCTGGCCAATATGAGTCGATCTGAGCAGCACGGCAGACAGCTGTATAACAAGTTGTCCAGAGTGTGTGAGCAGTTCTTAGACGTCTCCATTGATTATCTCGGCACAGTGCCATTTGACCATGATCTGCGTGAAGCGGTACAGAGACAGAATCCGGTCACTGTCGCCTACCCGAATAGTCAGGCGGCACAGTCTTTTAAAGAGATTGCTTACTCGGTCGACTCCTGGCCAATTCCAAGTGGTGTGACGGGATACCTTCAGTTTTTTGTGGAAAATTTATTTCAATCCGGCCATTAAGGACACAGAATGGGCGCAACCGATGTTTACAATTCAGTTCAAAAAAACAGCTCCGGTCCCACTGGCGCTGACATTGAGCAGTATTTACCTCTGGTAAAGCGTATTGCCTATCACTTAAAAGGCCGCCTGCCTGACAGTGTATTTGTCGAAGATCTGATTCAATCCGGTATTATCGGATTGATGGAAGCGATGCAAAAGTTCGATGATAGTCAAGGTGCCAGCTTTGAAACCTATGCGGGTATTCGAATCCGCGGTGCCATGCTGGATGAAATTCGCAAAGGTGACTGGACACCGCGATCGGTTCATCGAAAATCTCGAGAAGTCAGTGATGCCATTAACCGCCTTGAATCCAAGTTAGGGCGTGAAGCCAAAGATGATGAAATTGCTAAAGAGATGGGAATTTCAATCGATGAATACCACAAGGTTTTAAAAGATACCAATGGCGCACAACTGCTGTCTATTGATGAACCCGATCATGATGAGTTATCGGAAGACCGCATGGTCGGCTCATTTATGACGCCTTTAGCCGAGTTGGCAGAGTCCGGTTTTCAGCAAGCGTTGGTTGAACAGATTGCACAGTTGCCTGAAAAAGAGAAGTTGGTGATGGCACTCTATTATGATGAGGAGCTGAACCTGAAAGAGATCGGCG
Organism: uncultured Thiosulfatimonas sp.; assembly: GCA_964574275.1. GTDB lineage: Bacteria > Pseudomonadota > Gammaproteobacteria > Thiomicrospirales > Thiomicrospiraceae > Thiomicrorhabdus. Next base: position 8,687 of record CAZNML010000032.1, read on the forward strand.
AAGTGCTGGATGTGAGTGAGTCTCGTGTCAGCCAGATTCACAGTCAGGCGGTCAAGCGCCTAAGAGCGCGTTTAGACAGTTGGATCTAATGGCAGAGGGACGGCTCTATTGTAAGTAACAGTCGTGATCTTAAGGCGATCACGAGTAAGGAAGGTTAGATGCAGATTGATCGTAATATGAATATTCTGGTGGTGGATGATTTTTCCACCATGCGTCGCATTGTTAAAAACCTTTTGGCTGAACTGGGCTTTAATCATTTCGACGAGGCGGATGATGGCGCGACGGCGTGGCCGCTGATCCAGAGCGGCAAATATGATTTCATTGTCAGCGATTGGAATATGCCTGAAATGACCGGTCTTGAGTTATTGAAAAAGGTAAGAGCTGACGAGAAGTTAAAGGCGACCCCTTTTTTATTGATTACCGCTGAAGCGAAACGCAGTCAAATTTTAGAAGCTGCTCAGGCAGGGGTGGATGGCTACATTGTTAAGCCTTTTACCGCCGCGACACTGAATGAAAAAATTCAAAGTATCTTCGAACGGATTGCTGCCAGGCAGCAATCTTAATGCAATATAGATAATATAACGATGATAAAAAGGCTCCATGCTCACAATTTTAATTGCTAGCAAGGGGCCTTTTTTTTTGACCAGAGGAAAACGGATGACACTTGCGACACAGATTGATAAACAGTTGGTAAAAGAGCTGTTGGCGGCATTGGAAAACGGAGAATCAGATCAAGCGACGGAGTTGGTTGATCAATTGACGCAACTGCGCGAGTCTGAACTCTATCAGCAGTTGACCCAACTAAGTTATAACCTGAACCATACTTTAGATGATTTAGATATGGACGCTCCGGTTTTGCTGCACACTAAGCATGACCTTCCTGATGTAACGGAACGTTTGCAGTATGTCATTGATGAGACGCAAAAAGCCAGTGAACAGACCTTGTCTTCCGCAGAGGGGGCATTGGCGCAACTGGGACAGTTAGGACAGTTGATTGAAAACGGTGATACTCAAATTTTGACTGAGGCAAAACCGTTAATTGACCAGGCCTGTTCAGAATTAACCAATATTATGTTGGCGCAGTCCTTCCAGGATTTAACCGGACAGGTCTTGAACCGAGTTATCTACATTATGACAGATGTAGAGGAGAGCCTGAAATCACTGATCGAACGCTCGAGATTTGACTATGATTCGATACCGGAGCGCGAGCTGACACAGGAGCAGCGTCAGCAGGAGGAGTCAAAGGGCTTAGGGCCTAATGTTACCCAAAAATCGAAACAGGATACGCTTGAGTCTCAGGCGGATGTTGATGACCTGTTGAATGACCTGGGGATTTAAGCCGTACTTTTGTTGTCAGCTTTCTGGTGGCACGGTGATTGCTAAGTAACTTGGCAATAACTCAGTTGAGGAATTGGTTGTGGATGATGATATTTTACAAGACTTTCTGGTAGAGGCCACCGAGCTGGTGGACCAGCTAAATGAACAGTTAGTTGATCTTGAGCAGTCACCGGAAGATCGTGATCTGTTAAATGCCGTATTTAGAGGCTTTCACACTATTAAAGGTGGAGCCGGTTTTCTAAGTATTACCGCGCTGATTGAAGTTTGTCATCGTGCAGAAAATGTATTCGATAAAATTCGCAACGGTGATGTCGCCTATGATGCGGTAGCCGCGGATGTTATTTTGCGCGCTTTTGATGTAATTAGTGATTCGATTGATGCGCTCAATAGTGGCGCAGGTGCCGACGACCTGCCTGAGAATGATCCAGCGTTGCTGGCGGAACTCGATGCTTTAACCAAAGGTGAACAGGCAGCGGAAGTACCGCAGGCAACGCCAGAACCAGCAAGCTCTGAGCCGGTTCTGCAGTTGGCAGACGGGGTTGACCCGGATGGCGATATGACCGATGAAGAGTTTGAAGCGCTGTTGAATCAACGCGATGTTTCAGACACACCGGCTGCACCTGCTACGGCTGGCGATCAAACACTGCAGTTGGATGCCGGCGTTGATCCGGATGGCGATATGACCGATGAAGAGTTTGAAGCGCTGTTAAATCAACGTGACCAGTTATCACCGTCAGAGGTTGCAGGCAGTAATGCCGAAGGCGATCTGACAAATGCAGACTTTGAAGAGCTATTGGATCAAACTGATCTATTAATGCCGAATGAAGCGGTTGCCCCTGTTGAGGCAAAACCTGCCGTACAGCCTGAAGTCGCTCCCAAACCGGTTGCAGAAAAGAAAGCAGTTGCCAAACCCTCACCGGCTTCTGCCAAGGCGGTCGGTAAAAGTAATGTTGAATCCACGGTGCGTGTCGATACCAAGCGCCTGGATGAGATTATGAACCTGGTCGGTGAGCTGGTGCTGGTTCGCAACCGTCTGTTGACGCTGCGTACCAGCCAGGGCGAAGACACGGAAGACTTGTCTAATGCCGTGGCAAACTTGGATCACGTTACCACTGACCTGCAGACTTCGGTCATGAAAACACGCATGCAGCCAGTTAAGAAAGTCTTTGGCCGCTTTCCTCGTGTGGTTCGAGATTTGGCGCGTAAGTTGGGTAAAGAGATTGATCTAGAGCTGCAGGGTGAAGATACCGATCTGGATAAAAACCTGGTTGAAGCGTTGGCGGATCCACTGGTGCATCTGGTACGAAACTCGGTCGATCACGGCATTGAGATGCCGGAAGAGCGTCTAGCAGCGGGTAAAAGCAGTAATGGAACGGTCATTTTAGCAGCCGAACAGGAGGGGGATCATATTTTACTGTCCATTACCGATGACGGTAAAGGTATGGATCCGGATATGCTGCGCCGCAAGGCGGTTGAAAAAGGCATGATGGATGAAATAACGGCCAACCAACTTGATGATAAGGCGGCGTTTCAGTTGATTATGGGGGCGGGTTTTTCGACCGCAGATCAGATCAGCGATATCTCTGGCCGAGGCGTGGGTATGGATGTGGTCAAGTCCGGGATCGAAAAATTCAGAGGGCATTTGAGCATTGAATCGGAAAAAGGAAAAGGTACAAAATTTACCATCAGCCTTCCTTTGACCCTGGCGATTATTGACGGGATGCTTGTAAG
>CAZNML010000032.1:11765-18368 GCA_964574275.1 uncultured Thiosulfatimonas sp.
TTGATATTCAATCAGCTCTTGGCGAAGGCACCAGAATGAGCATTCGTGTGCCGTTAACCTTGGCTATTTTGCCTACCTTAATGGTTTCGTTCTCTGAGGATAATTACGCGATTCCTCTGACCAGTGTGCAGGAAATTTTTGATTATGACTCTGAAAAGACCAATAAAATTGATGGCCAGATGATGGTGCGTCTGCGAGATAAAAGTGTGCCGTTGTATTTTTTATCAGAGTGGCTGGAACCGGGTCAGACAGAGGAGCAGATGAGCCGAGGCAAGGTGGTCATTGTCGCCATCGGTAATCAGCGTGCCGGTTTGGTGGTTGAGCAAGTGAACGGTCAAGAAGAGGTGGTGATTAAACCATTAGGGGTGATGCTTAAAAAAGTATCCGGTTATGCCGGCGCCACCATTACCGGTAATGGTAGCATCGCTTTAATATTAGATTTACCAGGCGTTTTACAACGTTTTCAATACTAATCGAGAGTAGCTATGGAACTTAGTCAAGAGAATACGCTGAATGACTCTTATAATCCTGAAATGGATGACGAATCGGCTTATATGGGGCCTAGTGCGCGTTGTGTACTGTTTACCTTAGAAGATGAAGTCTATGGTATTCATGTTAAAAAAATAAGAGAAGTACTGCGTGTTGGAACTATCCGTAAAGTGGCCGGCACGCCTGCCAATGTTTTGGGTGTGATTAATGTGCGTGGGGTTATCGTTACCGTACTCGATACGCGTTTAATGTATGACATGCCGCCGAAAGAGGTCACTGAACATTCGCGCATTATTATCGTTGAGTTGGATGAAGAGCAGACGGTGGGGCTGCTGGTGGACTTTGTGATGGAAGTTAAAGATATTCCGGAGAGTGTGTTTGAGCCACTGTCCTCTACTAAAGAGAATGCGTCGCGTTATATTCAAGGAATTGCTCACTTCCAGGACAATGTGATTATTTTGATCGATGTTGACAATATGTTTGCCGATCTGGATGAATAACCACATCCACACCTTTTTTGATAAACGCCTTATGGGCGTTTTCTTTTGCCTGAATTTTTGTCTTGGCTAATCTTGGCTAAAGTCCCAAGCTTATTTTTTAGGGATCTCTTTTTCTGTCAACTGGTAAGCGAACACCAGTACCTGAGCCACCGCTTCGTAAAGCAGTTCCGGAATTTCCTGATTAAGTTCAACCTGGCTTAATAGTTCGGTTAACTGAGGGTCTTGTTTGATAGGGATATTGTGTTGTTGCGCGGTTTCGATAATCTGTTGAGCAATCAGGCCTGTCCCTTTTGCGGTGACCACTGGGGCACCTTCTCCTTCATATTGCAGGGATACGGCAATCTGTTCATTTAAGTTTTTTTTAGAGTCATCGGCCATAGCGCAAGACGGGCATAATTAGCTAAGCTTAAGCGCTTCCAGCAGGCCTGTTTTTTTGGCAGCATCGGTTAAAACATCATTGGTGTTTTTCCAGCTGATGCTTTTCTGCTCTTTTTCAGCCGTTTGCATAATGACTAACAGGCTCTGTAATCCGCTGGTGTCGATGTTTTCAACTGCCTGAGCATCTAACACAATCTCATTTTCTGCATCGGAAACAGCCGTGTGTAGATCGTTGTAATTGCTGTCGATGGTATGAATAGTTAAGCTTTCAGGTAGGCTAATGGTATTCGCCATGGTATTCCCCTTGATGGATGAAAGGCGTTTAGAGCCACCTTGGAAGAGAAGAGGGTGGCTCCAGGTCTGTTATTTTAATGCGGTTTATAGCACTCGATTAATAACGGACAGTAATTTTTCCGGGCTGAATGGTTTTACGATCCAACCGGTTGCGCCCGCCTCTTTACCTTTAGTTTTCATGTCCCCAGAGGACTCCGTTGTCAGACAAAGAATTGGAGTAAACTTAAAGTTTGGCATAGCACGCAGAGCGGTGATCAGTTCAATCCCGTTCATATTTGGCATATTGATATCAGTTACGATCAGATCAAACTGTTGCTGTTTGGCAATCTCTAAAGCGATTGCACCATCTTCCGCTTCCGTGACATCGTGTCCGGCAGATTTCAAAGACATGCTTACCATTTGACGCATAGATTTAGAATCGTCTACAGCTAGAATTTTAGACATGGTTACTCTCTCACTGGGTGTATTTAGTTATACAGTTTATTATTAATTTTAGTCTTTTTTAAGGCTTGATTGAATAGAAGCTAAAATTCCATCATTAATCAGCTGATTAACATTGAGCACAACCACCATTTTATCGGCCACAGTCGCCAAGCCATTGACGTAGTCGCTATTAATGGTGCCATTTATCTCGGGCGAAGCTTGAATGTCATCTGGAGGGAGGGAGTAAACGTCCGAAACTCCATCAACAACCAAACCAATAATTTTCTGAGAGCCAGTGGCGTCTTCAGAACGCAGGATAATGACCACGGTTGACTCATTATAGGTGACGCTTTCTAAACCAAAACGTACTCTAAGATCAATGATTGGAACCACAGCACCGCGCAAATTAATCACGCCCATGACATAGTCTGGGGTATTAGGGATGTTAGTGGTTTTCTCCCAACCTTTGATCTCCTGTACGGTCAGAATATCTACACCGTACTCCTCATTGCCAAGAACAAAGCTTAAGACCTGGTCATCATGACCCTCTTTCTCCTCAATCTGTTCCTGTAATGCATTAAGGTTTGCATCCATATATTTTAGTCTCTCTATTCCATGAAACTTTAATCGATAAAGTACCCTATTCAATTCAAAAGGTCTAGCCTAAAGGCCTTTTTTATCCGGTACCAAGCTGTTTTTTAAATTTTGTATAAATATTGAAACAGTCGAAGATAAGCAAAAACTAGACCGATATATCAATAAGGGCCACTCGGGTCGCAAATTCACTAACCTTGAACGGTTGCTGGACAATTTTTATATCGGCAATGTTGATATTCAATTGCGTGAACTGGGACTGCAGCTTTTCCAAGTTCTGCTTAACCCGTTTTTCTAAGGCCAGGCTTTCACACCAGATATTGCAGAACAGGGTGTCGCTCTCTTCATTAAGCTGGAGTTTGACATCCAGCTGCTGCTCTTCAATGTTTAGCCTAATCAGTACCTCCCAGCTTTTCTGAGCCGGCGGCGGTTGCCGGTAAATTTCAAAACGAAACGACTCCAGCCACTTAGTATGTTGCATGGGGATCTCAATATTGAGCATATTGGGATTCTCATACAGTTGCAGCTGTTGCACAGTCAGTTTGTTCAGGGCTTGGTTAATCAGGCTGTTGAGCTGTTTCAGGCTCTCTGATTTAGGGTTGTTCTGTAACTGGATTAGAGCTTGTTGTTGTAACTGCAGTAGTTTGGCTTTGGTATCTTGTTGAAAGGGAATATTAGGACGGTTCTGTTTTAAATTGCCTTCCAAAAACAGCCCGCTCTGTGAGATGAACTGCTTCAAATCCTTACCCTCCAGGGCGGCTTTGGGCCTTAGCAGCTGTTCCAGCAGAGTTTGCAGTGTTGACTGAATGGCTACCGGCAGATTTGGCAGGTTAAGTATCTGATTGAGTGCCTGGCTGATTGGCAGCTGTTGCGCTAAAGCCTGTCGGTAAGTCGCCTGTAAGGTAGTGTTAATGGTGGCGTTCTGGTTTTGTGGTGGCGCTTGAGACGCTTGATTTACCGTTAACACAATACCAGGTTGGGTCTGTTTGACGGTGACTTGCAGTTGGCCACTTTTCAAATGGGTTAATTTCGTGTCGGCCAGTAGTGTTTGTGCACCAATTTGCAGCAGCAGTTGATTGCCAACCGGTTTAATTATGGTGGCGGTCAAGCTCTGGCCGACTTTCAAATCCAGTAAGCTGCTTTTATTCAGGTTATTCAGCTGTAAAGTATTGCTGTTTATCTGTGAAATATTTACCATGACACTAATGGAATCAGTTAATCTCTTTGGAATTAACTATAAAGTAGAAGTGCTAAAAATACCAAATAGCTTTTAGCGCTTCTGATTAGACTTGATGTATTAAGGCAAATAATAAAAGCTATGAGTGATCATGAGTTCGACTTTACCGAACATGACTTTAATCAAGTACAGCGCATTGTCTATGATTTTGCCGGCATTGATTTAAATGAATCTAAAAAGAACTTAGTCTATAACCGTCTATCTAAACGTATCCGCTTTTTAGAGAAACGCAGTTTTAAAGAGTATCTGCAGTATGTGAATCAGCAGGGTGAAGAGGAGTTCGTTCATCTTATAAATGCGATCACCACCAATCTCACCTTCTTTTTTCGAGAGAATCACCATTTTGAGTATTTGGCGGAACATGTCATTCCCGAACTGCTGAAAACAAATCACGCCTCTAAAAAGATCCGTATCTGGTCTGCTGGCTGCTCAACCGGCGAAGAGCCTTACTCTCTGGCCATTGTATTGAAAGAGAATGTTCCAGCGGGCTGGGATGCCCGCGTATTGGCGACCGATTTAGATACTGCGGTCGTGCAAACGGCAATGACCGGTGTCTATGATATTGAGCGTCTAAAGGGGATGGATCAGGCGCGTAAGAAGCGCTGGTTTTTAAAAGGCAACGGTTCAAAGGCCGGTAAGGTAAAAGTCAAACCCGAGCTCCAAGAAATTATTGATTTTGGGCAGATTAATTTAATGAATGATTGGCCTATTGAAGGCAAAGTGGATGTAATTTTCTGTCGTAATGTGGTGATCTATTTTGATAAACCAACTCAGAGTCGCTTGTTTGACCGCTATGCCAATCTGCTGGCTGGACACGGTCATCTGTTTATCGGTCACTCTGAATCACTCTATAAAGTGTGTGATCGTTTTGAGTTATTAGGCAAAACTATTTATAAAAAACTACATTAAATAAACGGCATAATGCGATGCTGATTTTGAGTGTATTAAAAATTTTGAAAAAAGGAACAATATGGCAGCGATCAAAGTATTAATTGTTGATGACTCAGCATTGATCAGACAGATGTTGCAAGAGATGCTCTCTTCCGATCCGGGGATTGAGGTGGTTGGCAGTGCCTCTGATCCATATATGGCGCGTGAGAAAATTAAAGAGCTGCACCCTGATGTTTTGACTTTAGATATTGAAATGCCGCGTATGGATGGTGTGACTTTTTTAAAGAATTTAATGCGTCTGCACCCGTTACCGGTCATTATGGTTTCCACTCTAACTGAGAGCGGGGCGGACATTACATTCGAAGCTTTAGAGGTTGGGGCGGTCGATTTTGTGACTAAACCTAAGATTAATGTTCTAAATACCTTTGAGGACTATCGTGATGAGATTTGCGGTAAGGTAAAATCCGCCGCTCGAGTCAGTCGTCTGCTTTTGGAGAGTCGTTATCAGAACTACAGTAATCAATTGAAAATTGCGGCTGCGAATCAGTCAAAATTAGCTGCACAGCGTGCCGAGCCCGTTAAGCAAAATGGGCTGCAACAACGCCCAGCTGCAGATACAGCGATTAAACCCGCTTTGAAAAGCACCTCCTTTAAGGGCGCGCACAAAATTATTGCCCTGGGCGCTTCTACTGGTGGTACAGAGGCGATTAAAGAGGTGTTAATGAAGATGCCGGCAGAGTCACCGGCGATGGTGATTACGCAACACATTCCTTCGGCTTTTAGTCTGCCGTTTGCTAAACGTATGAATACGGTATCGCAGATGACGGTCAAACAGGCTGAAGAGGGTGATAAAATCCTGCCTGGACATGTCTATATCGCCCCTGGCGATCAGCATTTAATCGTGGAGCGAGCGGGCACCGGTTATGTATGTCGTTTGAATGATGGTCCACCGGTTAATCGTCATAAGCCAGCGGTTGATGTCATGTTCCGTTCCGTGGTTGAGACAGTGGGAGCCAATGCCATTGGTGTACTGCTAACCGGTATGGGCAATGATGGTGCACAGGGCTTAAAAGAGCTGCAAACCGTTAGAGCGCCGACCATAGCGCAAAATGAAAAAACCAGTGTCGTGTGGGGGATGCCGGGTGAGGCCGTTAAGTTAGGTGCGGCCGATGAGGTACTGCCTTTAGATGCGGTAGCCGATAAGATCTTGAACTTTGCTTCAAAATAACTCAATTTTAAAACAGTGCTTTTGTTTGGCATATTAACTGCTAGAATTCCGGCAGTTAAATTAGGTTCATGCCGACTTGAATCTTGGTTAGATGCCAAATAACAGTTAAGGAACAATAACATGCTGCAATTCATGAAAGATTACTGGCTAGCTTGGGTGGTCACTCTGATCGTCTTTATCGTGAGTTTTCTGGAAATTCCCTTCTTAACCGAGCTGGGTGTTCTGCTGCTATCGATTGTGTGGACGGTTTTGGTGGCAAGAGTTGCCACACCGAAAGCCGCAGTAGCAACACCTGCGCCTGTAGCGGTAAGCGCTCCTGTCAGCAAAGGCATCTCTATCGCCTGTGCGGATGAGTCGTTACAGTCAGTGGTGGCCGATTATGATGACACCATTAAGCATGAGGTTTCGGTCGTCAATGAAGAGTTGATGCAGGTCAAAGAGCTGATTGCCGAGTCGATTGAGACACTCAACAACAGTTTTTCCAGTTTATACGAGCATACTCAGGCTGAATACGATGTGATTCGTTCTTTACTGGAGAATCTGGGCGGGGATGAGTCTTCTGATGAGAT
>CAZNML010000033.1:0-18091 GCA_964574275.1 uncultured Thiosulfatimonas sp.
GGGCCCAGTAGACAAGATAATCTCTTCTAGATTCATTTGAATTGAGCAGTACTTCCCATAATGTAATAGGTGATAGATAAAGCTCAAAGTCTAGATTCTTTTTGAGCAATGCAAAACCCTCAAAATCTTTCACATTATCAGCAAAGAAATTTAAACCTGAAGTATCTAGATAGAAAAGGCTAGTCATAAACATCCGTATTTGAGGAAAAAGATAACATTTAATTATGGAGCCATTTTCCCCCATTATTGGGTATTACGGGTAAAAGAGGCCTTTTACTTGAAGTTTATATTTGGCAATAGAGTGTATTTAATACGTATAAGAATGTAAAGTAAAGGTTTGGGTGGGCAATAAAAAACCGGCATATAGCCGGTTTTTTTATAAACGTGATAAATGTGTTTTAGTTGTAATCGCCGCCAGGCAGGTTGTTTTTATTGACCGTGACTTTGTCTACTTTCTGTCCAGTAAAGCGCAGTAGGGCGTCGCCTGAAAACTCATAACCATGTGTGCTGGCAATGCGTGCAACGTCATCCGCGGTTTGTGCGCCGACGACTTGCTGTTTTAACTCTTCGTTACCTTGCATGTGAGATAAAAATTCTCGAATAGTATCAAAAGACATAATGGATCCTTGTTTTAGTGCCGTTAGTCTGTATCTTTGATTTCTAACGGCGTAATGAGTTTTATACATTTAATTTTACCACTAACTTTGACTACCCATTAAAGCTTTAAGCAGCATTGCCGGCACAACTAAACTGAGTTTTGGCAATCAAAAACCGGTTATAGCTGGCTTTACTGTTGTTTGTTTGCGGTTATTTTTTACAATAGAACTCACTAACATGATTAAAGAGAGTTCTGAGTTGTTATCAGGAAAAAAACAGTTTCTGCTTGCGAGCATTTTATTGATTCTATTGAGTCTGGGGTATCAGCAGTGGCTCTATCCCAAATTGCTTGCGCCTGTGTCTCAACCTCTGTCTTTGAAGAGCATTGACTGGCAAGCGGGTTTCTCGGTTAATTGTCGTTTTGGAAATGGGGAGCAACAGTGTGTGCTCTCTGCTGACAAAGAGGGCTCTAATCGCTTTGTTGGCAGCTTAACGGGGGCCGGTGTGGCGAACTCTGTGGTGCTGTATGATTTGGCTATGCAGATTAATTCATCGGCTGATCTTGCAAACAGTCGTGATTATAAAATTGTTTTAATCTCTGAGGAGAGCGGTGTACGGCAGTGGCAGAAGCCACACCGTTTTTTTAGTTTCGATTCGTGGCCAGGCAGTGATGCTGAGGGACGCCTGTATTTTCAGCAGCCGGTGGAGCGCTTTCAGTTATTGGTCGAGCTAGAGGGGGCGGATTCTGCTTTGCAGATCAAAGAGTTTTCATTGGTTCAAGCACAGGAGACCCCGTTTAATCGTGTTATGCAAACAGTGCTGATTATTTTATGGCTGCTGATATTGTGGATTGCGTTACGTTGCTTGTTCAAGATAAAAAGCCGCTGGAATACGCCGCTGGCGGCGATGGTGCTGCTTACACTGATCGGCACTCAACTACCGAATGATTCATTTACTCCGCTTAAGGACTGGATTAAGCAAAAGCATGTTGAGGTGCAGGTTTCCACGGCTAATCATATTTATGCTCCAGCCGAGACCGGTTCGTCAAAAGCCCAAATTCAAAGCAATGCTCTGAGTGAACACAACCCCATTATTGTGGTAAAGAAGCTCGCGCATTTTGGGCTGTTTGCTCTGCTGGCACTGTTTGTCTGGCTGCGCTTTAAACAGCCGCAGGGTCAGTTGCTGTGGGGGCTGTCTTTTTTAATGGTGTTTGCCGTGGCCACGGAGACTTTGCAGGCGCTTGGCAAGGTCAGGTCATCCAGTCTGTCCGATATTGGCATTGATATGGCAGGCGCAGTGGTTATGCTGTTAATCATTGCGCTTATCACCAAAATGAAAAGAGCAACTTAATCCCGGTTTTTTGCGGGATAAATTTTGGTTTTAGATTTTGTTTGAATTTGACCAGGCCTGCTTAGCAGGCTGGGCTTGCAGTCTTTAGCTGATGGGTTGAACTGCTTCTATGCGTTTAAAAGACGGTGATCTGGTTGCGACCACTGTCTTTTGACCGGTACAGCGCCAGATCGGCTTTTTTAAGGGTGTGCTGATAGTCGGGCTGGCCGTCAAATTCGGCGATTCCAGCGGAGAAGGTCACCTGAAAACGGTTCTGCTGCTCTTCCAAAAAATGAATGGATTGCAGAGATTGGGCTATTTTCTGGATAATCTGTCTGGCCTTGGGGGCGGAGCACTCACTGAGCAGAATCAAGAACTCCTCGCCTCCATAACGGAAAGCAAAATCGCTGGCACGAATGTTGTGATCAATGGTTTCTGCAAAGGTGGAGAGCACCACGTCACCAATATCATGTCCATACTCATCGTTAATCTGTTTAAAGTGGTCAATATCCAGCATGACCACACTAAAGGTATCCTCCATGAGTTGCGCATGGCTGGTGGCTTGCAGCATGATGCTGTCGAGAAAGCGTCGATTGAACAGCTTGGTAAGTGGGTCTTTCTTCTCCTGGTCGGAAACCAGTCGTTTTGACTGCTCCGACAGGTGCCATGACATATCTTTAATAGTCTGCGTCAAACTCGGTAACTGACTATCCAGTTGAGTCTCTGTAGACAGTTTGGCGATTCGATGCAGCAGCAACTCAATTTCGGTATAGCCATTTTCAGGTGCGACCACTAAAGACAGTTTGTGTTTAACCCAAAGAGCAAATTCGGTCTCGTTAATTGGGGTCAGGCTCTGCTTAAGCAGGCCATTCATAAACCACTCATTCAGTTCATTGCGCATCTGTTCAATCTCAAGTGCGAAGTCCATCGAGGCGAGATTGGTGCGCAGGATATGCGAGTTGTGTTCGATCTGACTGTGGTTGGTGAAGTAGACCTGATTGATGTTAATCAGCGCGATATCCAGAATGTTGTGAACTAACAGAATCAGTTGTTTATCAGTGCTGTTATGCTCCAACAGGCCTTGATGCAGGCTGTTCTTCAGTACAATCATCGCCTCTGATACCAGACTCATATCGACATTGATTCGAGCGTGTACCTGTCCAATGAACTGTTGCTGCTGGTAGGTGTCCTCAATCTCATCTTCCTGCTTGGCGGAGAGAACGCTTTGCAGCCATTTGGTTAATTCGACTTGCAGGTGGTTTTCCACCAGTTCATTGGTGAGGAACTTGGCCGTTTCCGGCGTGCTCAGCAGTGAAGCGTAATACTCCTTAACAGACAGAGGGATTAAACGTTGAATGAGTTCGGCGTGCTGCTGTAGCAGCTGGTTATTGGTTGCTGAGTAGAGCTCTGTCAGTTTTGGGTGTATTGACATATTGAATGACCTTAAAGCTGTGTCGAATGTATGTATAACTTTTCCATCCTCTTAATGTAACAATCAATATCGGATCTTGGCAATAGGCACTATTGAGCACAGCGCTAGTTAATCAGTGCCTTAAATTATCTATCTTCTGTTGCAGAGGGGGAGTAATAGGCGCCCAGAACCATGTTTACGACCTTGTGGGGGTCAGTCTGATCGGTGGTGTAAACTCGAATATTGTCTGTGGCCAAGCGCTGTTTTAATCCGGCTCCTAAACTCTGGGTAATAAAAGCATCAATATCGTGCAGCGGGTGTTGCGGGGCTTGTGACAACGGGCCGGAGAAATTCTTAAATACCTGCTCTTTAGTCAGTTTAAGGTGCTGCTGATGGCTAATGGTGTTGTCTTTAATATCAAAAATCAAATAGCCTGGGCACTTTCCGGCGTGTCCAGAGATGGTTTTAGCATTGGGGCTGGTGACAGCAATTTTCATAAAGTTTCCTTTCTATTTTCATCAGGCCTGGTTGTTATTTAAGCAGTCAGCTTGTTAAGCGGGCTGGTGCGCAGTGGTTTGTGGTTGGGGCCAACGGTGACAACAGTGGTTTTGGCCTGCGCAAGCACTCGATTATTCTCAGTGTGCACAATTTGCTGAATAAATTGATAGCGAATTTTCGACTCTGCCTGCAGTTCAACGCTGACATAGAACGGATCGTGCGCCACAATCGAGCCAAAATATTCGATATTGATTTTAGCTACCATCAGGTTGATGTCCTGCCGGGCCAGAGCGGCAAAGTCAATGTTGTGGTCTAACAGAAAGCGGTGACGCGCGTGTTCAAAATAGTGCTGGTAGTGTGCATTATTGACCACGCCCTGTATATCACACTCGTGATCGCGCGCCTCCATCAAAATTGAATAGGGCAGGCCTGTTCGGTTTTCGCTGAGAGGGTTAGCGCTCATATTGACTCAAGATCTTGGCTTTAAAGATATAGCTGCCAAATGGAATCACCGAGGCGATAACACCGATCGCGGCGTGCTTTACTTTTAAGTTGTATTTAAAAATAGCCATAAGCAGCATCAGGTTAAACAGGATGAATAGACCGCCGTGAACAGGGCCAATAACGCTGACCGCTTCAGGTATCTCCATTAAACGTTTTAGAGGCACTGCGATAAACAGCAGCAATATTAGTGAGGTTCCTTCCAGTAGTGACATAAAGCGTAGTGATTTCATAAAGTGTCTCGTAAGTTATTGTTAAAAAATGGTTTTGTATTTGAACAGGCCTGTTCAGATAGAGAACCACTCTCTGTTGTTTCAGTCGTTGCTAAACTAAAACCTCTCAAAGCTAAGCTGTGAGAGGCGACTTAGGAGAGTCATTTTAAAGTGTGGCAGACAGTGTTAAACCGCCACCACGGTTAGGGTACTTAACCACCACATCAGCGCAATGGAGCCGAAGGTTAAAATAAGTCCCCAAATAATGGCTTTTATTCCGTTCATATCACTCTCCTTGCTGATTCAGGTTGGCGTAATAGTGAGCCAGCTGTTCAATTTCGGCATCGGTTAAGTCGTGCGTAAATTGAGACATGCCCTCATTAACATCGTTATTACGGTGGTGAGTTTTATAGGCTTGCATGGTGCGAATAAAGTATTCCGGTACCTGCCCTGCCAGTGCCGGGGTAATACCGATGCCTTCGCCTTTGGCGCCATGACAAGAGGCACACGGCGTAATCATGCGGCTGATGTCGCCTTTTTTCACCAGCCTTTCGGTCGTGGAAGAGGTCTCATCCATAGGGGTCTGCCACTGCATTGCAGGGGCTTGGGCATAAAAGGCGGCGACATCGGCTATCTGCTGGTCATTCATCGCCTGGGCGATTTTGACCATAATATTGGCCTGCTTATAGTCCTCCCAGCGACGACCATCGCGGTAGTCGAGCATCATCTTGTTGGTATAAGCTTCGCTCTGTCCATTGAGTGAGGCGTAGTTGCGCGAAGGCGATTCACCCTGTTCACCGTGACAGGCATTACACATCATCTGTTCATGTACCTGACGTCCACGACTGGCATCGCCTGACGGCATCTCAGCCAGTCTGTTTTCCAGAGCAAAGTTATTCCATGGATTGGCATGGGGTTTTTCGCCGTGTCCTGCCTGAGCGGCCCCGCTTAACAGTGCCGCGCTAATGAGTGTGCTGGCAGAGAGCACCTGTTTGATTTTTGTTGTTAACATTGTTCTGTCCTTCACTCCCATTAAGAAAACACGTCTTTGACAAATTCACGCTGCCAGTTTTTCTGGTAGACCGCTTCCAGGATAGGTTGCCCCGGTTTTTCAGTGATTGGTGAAATACCAAAGGATTGACCTTTCTTCTGAATCTTGCCATCACGCACTTCATAGATACCGGATACGGAAATACCATAGTTCTCACCGACTAGGCTGTAGCAAACGTTGGCAAACAGTGCGGTGCCAGGGTGCTGGCCTTTGAGTTCATCGGCAATCGCACGCGCGCACACTTTTGCTTGCGAGTTGGCCGAGTAACCGGATTTAGGCATGGCAAAAGCGATGGCACTGTCTCCGAGTACATAGACCCCTTTATGCAGTTTGGATTCCATAGTCTCAGGGTGAATCGGACACCAGCCGGTCTGGTTGGTTAAACCTAGATCCTGCGCCAGTTTTCCGGCACGCTGATTGGGAATGATATTAATCAGATCCGCTTTGACTTCACCGTGTGTGGTGGTGACGGTCATGTTTTTCGCATCCAGAGCGGTGACTTTCCCGCCTTTAGGACCGGATACCCACTCAATCAGAGCGTTGTCTGAGCCGTAACCATAGAGGCGCTCCCAACCTTTCTTAAAGGCTTTGGCTTTGGCAAAACGTTTTTTGGGATCGAGTACCAGCAGCTTGGCCGTTGGGTTATGCTTTTTAAAGTATTCAGCAAAAAACGACGCTCTCTCATAAGGACCAGGAGGGCAGCGGAAAGGGTTGTCCGGTGGGGAAATAATCGCCGTACCGCCTTGTGGCATGGCTAATAGCTGGCGTCTTAACTCCAAAGTTTGTGGGCCGGCTTTGTAGGCATGCGGGAACTTATCCGCCGCCATTTCAGCCGTGTAGCCGTCGTAGTCTTCAAACTTAAAATCAATCCCGGGGGAGACTACCAAACGATCGTATTGCAGTACAGTTCCTTTGTGGGTGGTCACGGTCTTTTTATCAAAGTCCGCGCCGGCCACGTGATCAATGACCACATTCACATTGTATTTGGATTTAATGGTCTCCAGATTGAAAGTGAGTTCATCCAGGGTATGCATACCGACAATAACATCGTTACTGCGCAGGCAGGTGATGTACTCCGGGTAGCGTTCGACAATAGTGATTTTGACATCTGGATCGGCAAAACGCAGATATTTGGCAAAAGTCGAGCCACCGACGCCGCCGCCTAAAATGACCACGTGCGCCGCGCTTTTCGCGTAGGCCTGTTTGCTGGCACCAAAAATACCACTGCCAGCTACCGCCGCGGCACCAAATAACTTAATCAGATCACGGCGGTTAATTTTGCTATCAAAGGTTTTATTTTCTAATTGACTCATTTTTCTTCTCCAGCGCTTGTGGTGGCTGTCACGGTTGTCGCTGCCTTAGCGGCGGCTTGCTCTGCTTGATATACCTCGTTCAGGCCGGTGTTTTCCCACTGTTTGAGCGGTTGTTTTTCAAACCAGACGGCCATCGCTTCAATCTCGGCATCAGTGAAACCGCGAGCAACGCGATCCATGACCACCGCCGCACGACGGCCTTCACGGTAGTCGAGCATAATGCGAGTGAACTGTTCGGCCGGCATGCCCGCTAAAGGGGGCATGGCTTCCAGAAACTCCTGCCCATTAGTCCCGTGGCAGGGTGCGCACTGCCAGGCCATGGCAGAACCGCTCGCAATCGGTTTGTCGGTGGCAGCTGATAGAGGTTGGGTGCCTAAAAGTAAGGCACCGACTAGTAGTTTTTTTTTCATGCTGATCTCCTTACTTTATTGCGCCCATACCCAGAAACCTGAGATGAAAAATTGAATAACCCATAAGACGATAATCCAGATGGCGATGGTTCCCAATCGATCCACAGCCGGACTCGGGGTGTAGACGCCTACGGTTTGTCCTGACTTCCAGGCAATGGTTAAGAAGTAGGCCAAAACCGAACCGCCAACAACCGCAAAGGTCAGGAAGAACAGGCCGGTTGAGTACCAGTCCATAACGATTTTGTAGTCCATAAAGTCGTAACCGAAGAAGCCATCCAAAATGCCATAACGCAGCATTTCACGCGAGGTGGCCACGACAAGGCCGATGACTAACGCTACTGGCAGTGCCATATAGCTGCAGAACTTGGCCTCACCATTCAGACGAACCTGTGCCCAGATGGCATAGAACAGAACCATCACACCACCAATAATGCCCCAGAAGGAGGTGGCAAAATCACCTGCTGTTGCCGGAATGGTCATCATCCAGGCGACATACAGTGCAGCTGAGATAACCGAGCCGACTTTAATCCAGGTTTTACCTAGGCTTGCGGCCCAGTTGAGGTAGTCCATATCGGCATCGTCACGTACCATTTTGAAACGACGGTAGGTGACCAGCATGCCGCCAGTGACCGGAATGGCCATGCTGATAAAGAAAGCAAAACGCCATAGGTTATAAGCATGCAGTTGTGAACCGGAATAGTCGATCACACCATTTTGCACATACCACTGTTTCCATAGTTCCGGGTGCAGAATCTGCGAGGTCAGACTGTGCATAATAAAGCCAACTACCAGCATCAAAGCGATGCTGATCAACATCCAGATTTTGCCTTTAGGTTCAACGGTTTTGTCTTTGTTTTTGCCATTGATAAAGTAGTAGGCATACATCGCCCAGTAGGCAAAAATCAAAATCACAATAAATCCGATAACCCATTGAGCTGACAAAACATTCGAGGTGTACCAGTGCGGATCATACACCACCTGTACAAACAGCAGTGGAGCAACGCCGATAACAATTGCCACCGATACCGATACCTTGGCGATCTCCAACATGGCTGCGGCCAAACGACGCCACTTGTCATCATTTTTAAAAGCACCCCAAATGGTGATGGCTGAGGTGCCCAGCATAAGCTGTACAAACAGTATATGCAGAGCAAAGGTTAACACTCCCAGTCCGATAAAAATAATCGGATAGGTTGGAATCCCTGCGGGATTACGCAGGGCGTACATTAACTCAGTAACTTGAGTAACTTGCGAAGCGTCCATTATTTGACCTCCTGTACCGTTTCTAATAGCGCAACTTTATCCAGCGCCTGTTTTTCCGCCAGAGCGCGGTTACGGTTTTCAACTTCCTGTTTAATCGCTGCTGTGGTTGCAGCCTGTCCACCGTTGTTGTTCATCACCAGGTAAGCGGACAGTGCTTTGACCTCGGAGTACAACATAGGCATTTTCGGCATATAGGCGATGTTTCCAGTGGTTAATACCCCCTTCACATATTTTTCCATGCGCGCCTGAGTAACATCATCCGGGAAGTAGCGATGTAGCGGACGAATGCCGGTTTCACTTGGTGAGTGGCAGTTTGAGCAGTAGACCATAGTGATGTACTCACCGGCCTGAATCAGGTTGCCGTCATTAACCGTTTGCAGGTGTTCCGGGGTAAATGGGTGTGCCTTCAAGATTCCCACTTTCTCAATGGTCGGTAGTTGAGATTGGATATCCATGCCTGGTACATCACGCCCAATGACCTGGTTAGAGTAAACATACTGGCCGGCAACCCAAGGTTTACGCATAGATTCACGCGCGGTCTCTTCCGGCCACAGGCCAGCTACCAGAATGATCACTGCCATCGCACCGGCAAAGCCTTCAATCAGCACTTGTGGGCGCAGCATAGTAATAATGAAGTAGGCCAGAGTACCGGCTAATACCGCCATAATGCTGGTTTCAAAATAGTCTGGTAGACGGTTTTCCATTACCAGGATCGCTTGATCAGGAACAGAGTTCAGATAGGCCTGGAATAACAGCGCACCAGAAATGGTGGCAATGATTCCCAACCAACCAAGTTTGCGCGCCATCTCTTGTTTGAAAGCCGGATCCTTTATGCCAGCGACAATAATGCCACCGACCACAGCGGTCATGGTGAACATAAAGGCGATACGCATGGCCATTTGAATAAAGGTATTGGTGCCGTAGAAGCCATTCAAGTAGCCGCCTTCAGTGAACCACTGCTCTTTACCCGGCAGCATCATAAATGACAGGATACCGACGATAATCAGCAGAGTGGCAAACGAGGCGACCCCAAAGATGATGGAGATTTTCATGTGTGTTTTCTTGTCGACTTTACCGACCAGATAGACAATCATGTAGACACCCACTACCTCAATGACAAAAAACACCCACTCGGTGGCCCATTTCCATACAAAGGAGTGAATCAGGGCGCCAATACCGTTCGGGCTGGCCACGGTGGTGGAGTACCAGATGCCTGGTCCGGTAATTGAGCCGGCTACGTAGGTAAAGACCATCAAAAATAGACCGTACTTTTTGATGAAATCAAGCAGGTCATCTCGATCTTCACGGTAGGCTTTGTGAGACAGATACGCAAATAACATGGCTGCCCCCACTGAGGTGTGGGAAGCGAGAACATGGAAGGTTGCGATCAGGGCGACTACCCAGCCAGAACCGACCATCGGTTCGTACCAGGTAGGATAGAGGCTAATCAAATCCATATGAAATTCCTTAGAATTAGTATTGTTTATGTGGCACAAGTTAAACTTATGATGTCTGTATTGTAGAGAGCCAGCGCTTAAAACTGAATTAGAAAGATTTTATTGATAGGGGTATAAAATATTTTATAGATGATTTTTGTGTGGTTACTTAACTTTTTGAATAAAAGATAGTTTTTTGATTTTTTACGTAAAGAAACTAGTAGGGTTGCAGGCTGATTTATAGGTGTCAGACGGCAGAAGACTATTGAAAAAGTATTAAGGAAAGGGGGGGAGGGTATAAAAAAACCGACATAAAGTCGGCTTTTTTGTTGTTTGTTTTAGCGGCTTTTAAAGTGAAAAGCTTGGTTTTGCGGCTGCATTGGTTAACGGTTTCAGGTCCGTTTCAAACAGGGTTTCGGTTTCCCACTCTGTCTCACTGATGCGTGTTAACACCTGAGCGGTCATTGCCGGCGAGTTTCCAGCGATGATCGCCAGACGACCACCAAAGTTCAACTTCTCTTTATAGGTCTGCGGAATCTCAGCAACCGAACCGGTTAGGATAATAACGTCGTACTGTTTGCCGTCATTCCAGTTATGGCTGCCATCGCCAAGGTGAAACTCAATGTTGTTATAATCGGCCAGGCGCTGCTTGGCACCCTCAAGTAGATCGTCATGAATTTCTACCGTGGTTACCGATTCCGCCTGGCTGGCCATAATCGCTGTCAGGAAGCCGCTACCGGTACCAATCTCTAATACCGTATCTGTCTCATCAATGTCTACCGCTTGCAGCAGACGCGCCTCAATTTTCGGTGCCATCATCACTTCATCATGACCAATCGGCAGTTCAATATCGGTATAGGCCAAGCTTTGCTGACTTTCAGCAACGAAGTTATGGCGTGGGATCTCTAAGAATTGATCAAGTACTTTGGGGTCAAGAATATCCCACGGGCGAATTTGTTGTTCTACCATGAAAAAACGTGCTTGATCTAGATTCATTTTTTTGTCCTTTATGTGTTGGGTTTGGCTCGATTTTATGAGCGATGTCCAATATTCAAGTCGGATGATTATAGCGAAATTTTTGTTTTTTATAAATGTTTGATTTGCTTTTGTTAGCTGGCATATCAAATCACCGGCATTCGGTGCTAAAATCTGTGTCCATGAAAGCAATTCCTTCCCAGCAACCACTGCACTTAATCGACCCCGACAGTAAGCGTGAACTGGCGGCTGTCGAGCAGTTTGTACCGATTAGCGCTAAATATGCCGACAGTACCAATCAGTTGTGGTGGGCCATCAGCGAGCACCGCAGGGTGGGGGTGCTTAAGCTCTGTCACATTGATGGGGTCGCTGAGTCGGTGTTTTGGCAGGGCATGCAGGGTCTGTTTGGCCTGCACTACCCATCCTCTATGGGGCTGTATGCCCAAGTCTACTCATTGTTGAGTCAGCTGTGCCAGGTGCCGGTTCCTAAGCTGATCGCGGCTCAGTCCGCCAGTGAACAGTATGCCGGTTTTCTCTATGCGCAAGCGCTGCCGGGTGAGTCACTGGAAGATCGCGCTGATGAAAAGATGGTGCAGCAGTTGGCGCTGCATTTGAGTGCGTTGCACAGGCATCAACAGAGTCAGTTCGGCTCTCTGTTTGCCCCGCAGTTTGGTGCCTCAGAGTGGTGGGCAAGAGTAGAGCAAACCATTGCGGATTTGGCACAACAGCAGGGCATGGCGTTTGACGTTCGAGTGCCGCAGACGCCTCCGCAGAATTTTGTGCCGATTATGCCGGATCTGCGTTGGGATCAATTTCTACAGCAGTCGTCAAAATTAACAGGCCTGGTTGATCTGGATGCGTTTGTGTTGGGTGCGCGTGAGTTGGAATTTGTGGTGTTGGA
This sequence comes from uncultured Thiosulfatimonas sp., assembly GCA_964574275.1. Taxonomy (GTDB): domain Bacteria; phylum Pseudomonadota; class Gammaproteobacteria; order Thiomicrospirales; family Thiomicrospiraceae; genus Thiomicrorhabdus. Next base: position 11,898 of record CAZNML010000033.1, read on the forward strand.
GTATCTATTGGATGAGCAGCAGACGCTTTGGTTTAAACGCTACTATGAGTTGGAAATTCCGAAGCTGGATGCGTGTCGAGTGATCTATCGACAGCTGCTGTTTTTAATGAATATTCTGGGGGTGGAGTCGATTGACGACTGGATGCAGGCACCCAGTCGTTTTTAAGGTTTTGCGCCAGACTGAATCGATCAGGCCTGTTCAATTTGGTTTTAGGCGGATTTAGGCGGTTTTTGTTTGCGCCTGTTGATAGAGGCTTCTCCAGCTCAGATAACCGGCCACTGCTAAAAACAGATAGAGGCTGAACATGACGATGGTGACGTAGTAGCCCGTCTGCCAGTAGAGCGCGATCGCCGCCGAGTTGATCACTAGCCAGTAGAGCCAGTTCTCCAGAACCTTACGCGCCATCAGTACGGTATTCATTACTGAGAACACAGTGACAAAGGCATCCAGATAGGGCAGGCGCGAGCCCACCACCTGCTCCAGATAGAAGGCGGTAATTAAACTTAAAACCACGCCGCTGGCAATAAAGGTGATATGAAACTGCACAGGCCGGGTGGAGATGACCAGATCCTGTTCAGAGTTGCGGTGTTTGCGCCACAGCGTCCAACCGTAGATCGCCATCCCCATATAGTAGATATTGAGCAGCGCCTGCATCGGCAGTTGCCCCTCCCAGAACAGCACGGTGTAGATCAAGGTGCTGACAAAGGCGGCCGGCCAGCACCAGATTGACTCCCGCGCGGCCAGCAGAATATAGGCGATGCCCAGCAGGGTGGCAATCACCTCCCAGCCTGACAGAGCCAGAAAACCCTCCCAGACCAGTTGGCTTAAACTGGTTTCAGTACTATTCACAGCTACGGATTCTCGCTTTAGAGCGATCGGTGCCGATCAGCTTCAACACAAAAACGGTGGTCGGCAGCTTCTCCAGCGCAATCAGCATCTCATCGCTGATCTCTGCCATCACCGTTTTATAGTCGCCAAATACCTGAGTGCTCATGCTGTTGCGCTCTACCGTAAAGTTGGGGTTGTTATCCAGGCGGTCGATAAATTCGATAATGGCCGGACAGTACTCCTCCTCTAAAGGGTACATGCTGATGTCGATTGAGACTTTCATAAAGCTTCCTTGTTCTGTTTGGGTTGTATTTTAATCTGATTTTTCGGCTCTGATAACCACAAAAGCGCCCAGATCATGACCGTTAATCACATCACTGTTAGCCTTGCCACAGTTCTCAGGCAGAACGGTTTGTACCGCGCTAAACCGATTGAATCCGGCCTGCTGCAAAAAGCCGGTGATCTGCTGGTAGCTGTAGAAGGTGGCATCACAGTAGAAAGGGCTCTCATCTTTGTGGGCTTGATAGACTTTACCCAGTTCCGAGTTTTTCTCTAAAAAGGCGACGATGATGGATCCGCTTTGTTTAATCACTCTAGCTGCTTCCTTATAGGCTTCAACAGGGTCGTCCAGAAAGCAGGTTGAGGTGATAAACAGGGCAAAATCAAACTGCTGGTCTGTAAAAGGTAGCGCCTCGGCCGTGCCTGCCACCATATTCACACCGCGGGATTGAGCGATCTCTCGCATGGCTGCGGCGGGCTCCAGGCCGGTGTCAATTTGTAAAGGCGCGCTAAAGCGCCCGCTACCGGCACCGATCTCCAGCCCTTTGCCTTGGGGCAGCAGGGTTTGAATGGCTTGAATTTCAGCCTGATAGATTTCAGGGTTGTTATCAAACCACTGATCATACTCGGCTGAGTGGCTTTCATAACCTTGTGTTTTAGGCATGGTGTTATCCAATTTTGGTTGCTAGTGACAGCCGCCGGAGAGCTTAATTATAAAGGCACTCTCGGGGATGTCTTTTAAGGTGGTTTCAATCTCTTGTTGCAGCAGCGTCATAATTTGGCGGTAGTCGCCAAAAATAAAGCTGCTCATCGGGCCGTACTCAACGGTCAGTTCCGTATGTTGCGACAGTCGCTCAATAAAGTCATTGATCGGTGCATGGTAAGCTTTGAGCAGCGGGTACATGCTGATTTCGATCGAGACATCCATAACCACTCCTTAGTTTTCAGTAGAAATAAAAAAGGGCTCATATGAGCCCTTAATATTAAACGATTAGTAGTCCCAGGATACGGTTAAACCAACCATTCTTGGTTCACCCTTCTGAGTGTACTTCTCAGTTTCATAACCGTTGGCCGGATCGTTACCGAAGCTACCGAAGCCGCGTGTGTCATACTCGGTATCCAGTAGGTTACGCGACCATAGGGTAATGGTCCAGTCGCCGCGCATATACTCAACGCTGGCATTAACCAGGTTGTAAGCATCCGATTTGGCAGCGTGACGGTTAGAGAAGTAGAACTCATCTTTACCTTCAATATTGGCACTGATAATCCAGTTAGAGTTCAGGTAGTACTCACCACCGATTGAGTACTGGTAACTTGGTGCATGTGCCTGTTTACGGCCGTCCAGGTTAACCTGCTCGTCGGTATTTGGATCAACATACTCATAGTCAGTGAAGGTCGCATTCAATAGACCTAAAGAGGAGATCAGACGCCATTTGCTGTTGATGTTCCAGTCAATATCCGCTTCTAAACCGTAGTGTTCACCCTGTGCCGCATTCGCCAGGTAGCCGATAAAGTCAGTACTGCTGTCATCACGTTCAACCAAGATTGAGCTGTTTACCTGCTGGTCATTACGCTGAGCGTAGAATACGGCAACACGTGTTTTCAGGTTGTTGTTTAGCAGCGATGAGTTAAGTCCGGTCTCCAGGTTCCATAGGTACTCGGTATCAAAAGCAACATTAGCGGCTGGCAGGTCACCTTCCGCATTCACACCACCGGCCTTGTAACCACGAGACAGGCTAACAAAACCAAGGTGCTGATCAGTCAACTGGTGGCTGACAGCCAGTTTACCGCCGTAGAGCATCTCGTCAGTTTTAGAGTCATTGCTGTTAGAGTCATCGTACTCGGCATCAAACTGTTCGGCACGCAGACCAAAGGTCAGTACAGTTTTGCTGTTTAGGTGATGGTCTAGCTGTCCGTAAGCCGCTGTATTGACGGTTTTATATGAGCTTAGGAATGGCGAAGCTAGGTAGGTGTAGTTACGCACCAGATTTTCGTTCTGTGCCAGACGGTAGATACCGGCTACCCAGTCGGTTGTATTATTGAAAATACGTCCCGCTTCAGACGATAGGAAGCGCACTTCCATTGAGTTGTTTTTACGCTCACGCAGGTACTGGTCAAACGAGCTGTACTCCCAAGGGTGGTAACCGACATACGACCAGTCTTCATCGTAGCTGTACTCCAGATCCGACTCTGACTGAGTTAGTGTGGTTTCCATGCGAACTTTCGGGTTTATGTCCCATGTCGCTTTAAGTGACAGGGCATCAGACAGTAAGGTATCTTTACCCGGCTCATCCGACTGGGTGGTGTAGTCGCTGTCAAAGTTAAAGGCATCGTAACCGTTGTCGATATCGAAGTGTTTGGCTTTAACATCAACCGTTAGGTCGTCGCTCGCCAGCCACTTAAGTTGGGCGGTGACATTACGCTCATCCTGGTTCTGCGTGTCTTTGCGATCCAGGTGTTCGTTTTCCATATAGCCATCAGACTGGTGCTTGTGCAGCGAGATGCGGCCCAATAGTTTGTCTTCGATCAGTGTTCCGCCTACTGCAATACCGGTAGTGTGGGTATTGTTGCTGCCCATACCGAATTCAATGTGCGCTTCGGTCTCTGCAGTCGGCTCATTGCTCTGCATGACTACCATACCGGCCAGAGCGTTGGCACCAAAACGGGTACCTTGTGGCCCACGCAGGATTTCAACCTGCTTCATGTCAAACATAGTGCCGGCAGCACCGCTGCGGCTGTAATCAATGCCGTCAACCGTCAGACCAACCGAAGGGTTGATTGGTGTGGCAAACTGGCTGCGCTCACCGATTCCACGGATCTGGTAGTAGTGTGCACGAGAACCACCGCTGGCTGAGTTGACGTTAGGTGCCAGGTTTAGAACATTCTCTAAATGTTGTGCAGAGCGTTTTTGAGTCTCAGCCGGTGAGACCACGGTGACACTTGAAGTGCTGCTTTGAATTTCAGCCGGTCTGAAGTCGGCATTAACCATAACGGTATCCAGCTCTTCGGCAGAAGCGCCTGAAGCGGCCATAAGTGAGGTGATAGCGAAAGCTAACGGACGTAATTTCATTTGGGTTCCTTTTAAAAATCTTAAAAGGACAGGGGGAGCCACGCGACCTTATGAACGACTTAAAGAGGTGCATAAAGGTCTGAATAGATGTGCTTTGCCTGTCCCTACGCCAGTATTATCTGGATCAGGTTTTAAGGGTTTCTTCGTGGAGAAGATCTCAGGCATCAGTGCCACCCCTAGGCTAGTCAAATATAATATTTATCTAGGTGAAAAATTTCTGCGGCGAATTGTAACGTATTTTAGATTAAAAAATAACAATATATTTTGTAAGTCTTTGAAAATACGTGGTTTGGCGTAAGTTGGTGCAAGAAAACTGAGCAGGCCTGATCAGTTTAAAGTTAAAAATCTATAAACAGATCGGACCTATAAAAAAAACAGTAAATGGGCTCATTCTCTATTAATGTGTCTATAAGAAAATGCTAAAATAGCCAGCTTAATTTTTAATGTATGTACATCTAAGAGAAGAGATCGATGCCTATTATTACTTTACCTAACGGTTGTACTAAAACTTTTGACGAAGCGGTTTCAGTCATGTAAGTGGCTGAGATTAGTGGAACGGGGCTTGCAAAGGCAACGATGGCGGGGCGTGTTAATGGTCAGCTTAAAGACGCTTGCGACCTGATTACAGAGGACGCTTCTCTAGAAATTGTCACCATGAAAGATGACGATGGTGTGCATATTATGCGCCACTCCTGCGCTCACCTGTTGGGCCACGCGCTGAAGCAGCTTTATCCTGATGTGAAGATGGCCATCGGTCCAGTAATCGATAACGGTTTCTATTACGACATCGACATGGAGACTAAAATTACTCCAGATGACCTGAAATCGATTGAAAAGCGCATGCAGCAGCTGGCGAAAACCAAATATCAAGTTATTAAAAAGATGACACCGCGTGACGAAGCGGTGCAGACATTCAGCGAACGTGGTGAAGACTATAAGCTGGAGTTGATTCGTGATCTGCCGGATGAGCAGGCGTTTGGTTTCTATCACCATGAAGAGTACATCGATATGTGTGTTGGGCCGCACGTGCCGCACATGGGCTTTATTAAGGCGTTTAAATTGACACATATCGCCGGTGCTTACTGGCGCGGTAACTCTGACAATAAGATGTTGCAACGTATCTACGGAGTGGCTTTCCCGGACAAGCAACAGTTGAAAGATTATCTGCACATGATGGAAGAGGCGGAGAAGCGTGATCACCGTAAGCTTGGTAAGACTCTGGATCTGTTCCATCTGGAAGATATTGCACCGGGTATGGCATTCTGGCATCCGAAAGGGACAACCCTGTTCCGTACCGTTGAGGACTATATGCGTGAACAGCTGGTGGCGAATGACTATGATGAGATTCGTACTCCACTGGTAATGGACCGCTCTCTATGGGAGAAGTCAGGTCACTGGGATAAGTTTAAAGATAATATGTTCACCACTGAGACGGATAACCGTGATTACGCGGTGAAGCCAATGAACTGCCCTGGGCATATTCAGGTTTATAACCGTCATCTGAACAGCTACCGTGATCTGCCGATCCGTATTGCCGAGTTTGGTCTGGTGCACCGTAATGAGCCATCTGGAACACTGCACGGTTTGATGCGTGTACGTTCGTTCACACAGGATGATGCTCACATCTTCTGTACTGAAGAGCAGATTCAGCAAGAGGTTCAAGCGTGTATTGATCTGGTTTACCAGACCTATGCTGATTTCGGTTTTGATAATATCGCCGTTAAGTTCTCAACTCGTCCTGAACAGCGTGTTGGTTCGGATGAGGTATGGGATTTGGCTGAACAGGCTTTAGAGAATACCTTAAAGAACGCCAACCTGGATTATGCCTTGCAGCCAGGTGAGGGGGCTTTCTACGGTCCTAAGATCGAATTCCAGTTAAAAGACTGTATCGGTCGTGTATGGCAGTGTGGAACCATTCAGTTGGACTTCTCCATGACTCAGGCAGAGCGTCTAAACGCAACTTACATTGGTCAAGATAACGAGAAGCATCACCCGGTTATGATTCACCGTGCGATT
>CAZNML010000034.1:0-1641 GCA_964574275.1 uncultured Thiosulfatimonas sp.
TTCGGATAGGATATTGGCAGGGCTGGCAGGATTCGAACCTGCGGTACACTGGATCAAAACCAGATGCCTTACCGCTTGGCTACAGCCCTTTAATATCGTTGTCGTTAAAGACAGGTGCGTATTATCCATTTATTTTCCCGAACTTCAAGCAAAAAAATAAAAAAATCGCGCTTTATTTTTTCTACCTGAGATTTGCTATTAGCAGATACCATCTTATTTGATTGGCACCCCGGATTGCAAATTTTCAATAAGCTTTTGATATCGTTTATTTTTCAAAAAACGGGATTGATATTTCTGCCACAATGCATAAGCCTCATCAGTTCTTCCCGCCTTCCAGATGGTTGCCACCAGATGCATTAACACCTCTTCATCCAGCTTGATACTCAGCGCCTTGCGTAAATAGGCCTCCGCTTTAACGTAATCTTTAAACTGATAAGCCAGCCAACCAACGCTGTCTAACACATAATAACTGTCTGGATCGAGTGCCAGCGCGCGATCAAGCAGCTGCTGCGCTCTATCCAGGTTAATGCCGCGTTCCGCATAAAAATAACCCAGCGCATTCAAAGCATCGACAGAGTCCGGTTGAAGCGCCAATACCCGCTTAATATTACGTTCGTAGCCGGTAAATTGTTGCTGGTCATAAAACAGCACCGCTTGCGCCAATAAGATTTCCGTATTATCGGGAGCCAGCGTTAACGCCTGCTCATAAACCGTCACCGCCTGATCATACTGCTCACTGGCGCGATAGAAGATCGCTCTGGCACGCAGCAGCTTAACCTGCTCTTTTTTATCTTCCGTTTCGACTCGATCCAACACTTCAAGCGTGGCCTCTAGCCCTCGGATAGGGAACAGAATCTCTGCAATATGCAGTTGAGCGTCCACTCGATAAGGGTCAGCCTTCACCTTTTCAAAATAGCCAATGGCCTGCTCCACTCTCGACTGTTCCTGGCTCAACACACCTAAATAGTAGTTACCCACTGAAACATAAGCCTTGTTTTGCGAGACCTGTTGCAGATTCTGTTCGGCATCGGCAAACTTTTCCAACTCAATCTGTAACAGCGCCAGCGACAGACGAGAGGTATTCGCATCCGGATTGGCCTGTAAAATGCGCTGATAACGACTCTCTGCACTCTTAAAACGATTGGCCTTTACCTCCAAACGAGCCAAACGCTCCTGCAACAACCAATCTTCTGGCTGTTTTTTCAGGTACTCAGTCAGCACCTTTAAGCCGGTGTCATAATTGTCCGACTGTAGATAGACCTTAGACAACAGCTGATAGATCTGCTGCGTGGCCTTCTGTTTAATCTGCTTATCTGTTTCGGTTTTATTTAAGCGCTCAAGCGCACTGTTTAATGCTTGCTCTGCTGTTCTGTTCTGTCCGTAGTGTGCCGCCAGGACACCATAACCATAATAGGACTGCCATAACGTTTTATACTGATCAACCACAACCTGGTAAAAAGGCATCGCCACCTCCGCTTTGGCGGAACGCGCCACACGCTGGGCAACCGATAGAACTTCATCCTCTGCCTCTAAAGTTGACAGTGTTCGATATCGGTTCCATTGCTCAATCGCCTGTTCAAGGTTGCCCTGACGTAAAGACATCAAATAAGCCGCACGCCACGGCGTCGCCTGATCAGGCTC
>CAZNML010000034.1:1741-17739 GCA_964574275.1 uncultured Thiosulfatimonas sp.
CCTCTGAATTTATCGCCATAGATGAGCAGCCGGCATTCAGCATCAGACCTAAAGCGGCTGAACCGAAAATCAGAGATCGAAACATATTTGTCTGTTTTTTGTTTTTTCCAGCCATGGCTCTTTTATACATATTCGGCTTTACCACTCCTACACAGCACAATATATATGACTCCCTCAACTATTATGCTTGGAATAAATGGTAAAACCTTATTAAAACTTGCAATTAACCCCATAATTTAGCAGAATTACGCCTCTTTATTGGTAATCCTGTTCACAGGTTTTTTGGTACGGTATATCACTCTTTTATGAAGTTACTGACTCTTGGCGTTAATCACGAGACCGCTCCGGTCGACATTCGTGAAACCGTCACATTCTCATCAGATCAAGCATTAAATGCGATCTCTGAGCTGAAACAACAGCAACTTGTTTCAGAGTGTATCATTTTATCGACTTGTAACCGAACTGAAATTTATTGCGTTCTTAAGCCGGAAAGCAGTGAACAGCATATCCTTAACTGGCTGCACCTGTTTTTTGAACAAACTGAAAACAGCCTGACCCCCTACCTGTATCACTATAAATCGATTGATGCCGTGAAACACATTATGCGGGTTGCCAGCGGCTTAAACTCACTGGTACTGGGTGAACCGCAAATTTTTGGGCAGATCAAAGACGCCTACAATCTGGCGCACAAAGCCGACAGCATTCATCACACACTTGAAAACTTGTTTCAGCACATCTTCAAGACCGTGAAGCAGGTTCGTACCGATACCGCAATTGGTTCCAGTCCGGTTTCTGTCGCTTTTTCGGCGGTGACGCTCTCCAAACAGTTTTTTGGTGATCTGTCAGAACAGACCGCCCTGCTGCTTGGTGCCGGAGAGACCATTGAACTGGTTGCCCGCCACCTTAAAGAGAGCAGTATTGGCAAAATCATTATTGCCAACCGTACTTTGGAACGCGCGCACAATCTAGCAGAAACGGTCGGCGGTTATGCCATTAAACTGGAAGAGATTCCCGACCACCTGCATGAAGCGGATATCGTAATCGGCTCAACCGGCAGCCCGACCACGATTCTGCAAAAAAGCCAGGTCAGTCCTGCACTGAAACGTCGCAAAAACCGCCCGATCTTTATGGTTGATATTGCGGTACCACGCGATATTGATCCGGCTATTGATCAACTGGAAAACGTCTACCTGTATACAGTAGATGACCTGCACGAGATTATTGAAGATAATAAACAGTCACGTCAGACCGCGGCACTGGAAGCGGAAGAGATTATCGACGTACAGGCTGATAACTTTATGGCGCAACTAAACGCCATTCAGCAGGTCAACCCGTTAATTCAGCAGTACCGTCAACAGAGTCTAGACATCAAGCAGCGCTCTCTTGAACTGGCCATGCAGCAGCTTGAAAATGGCTGCCCGCCTGAAGAGGTGGTTAAAAAGCTGGCCAACCAACTGACAAACAAACTGCTGCATACACCTACCAAACAGCTGCACCAAGCTGGCCTGGCAGGAAAAAGCACCTTAATTGATTCCGCAAGAACTTTACTTATTGCGAATCAAGAAGCCGAAAAGTAGCTTCACACAGCCTAATTCCAACTGGATGCTCGCCATCCTCTGAACACTAAACTGAGAACAACCGTGAAAAACTCGATTCGTATTAAACTGGAAGCCTTAGTTGAGCGCCTTGAAGAGATCAACCACCTCATCTCTGATCCTGATATTATCAGCGACCAGAAGAAATTTATGGGACTGACCAAAGAACACGCGCAACTGACCCCGGTGGTAGAGAACTTTAACGCTTACTGCACCACCGAAGGTGACATTGAAGAGGCCAAAGAGATGATGGCTTCTGGTGATCCGGACCTAAAAGAGATGGCTCAGGAAGAGCTACCGGAACTGGAGAAGCAGTTAACGGAGTACGAAACCGAACTGCAGAAGATGCTGCTGCCAAAAGATCCGAATGACGAAGCGAATATCTTCCTGGAGATTCGTGCCGGAACCGGTGGTGACGAAGCGGCGATCTTTGCTGGCGATCTGTTCAGAATGTACAGCCGTTATGCTGAAAAGATGCGCTGGCAGGTCGAGGTCATCAATACCAGTGAAGGTGAGCACGGTGGTTATAAAGAGATTATTGCCCGTATTATCGGTAGTGGCGCCTACTCGCGTTTGAAATTTGAATCGGGTGCTCACCGTGTTCAGCGTGTACCGGCAACCGAAACCCAGGGACGCGTTCACACTTCGGCTGCGACGGTGGTTATTATGGCGGAAGCACCGGATGTTGAACAGGTTGAACTGAATCCAGCCGACCTGAAGGTCGACACTTTCCGCGCATCGGGTGCCGGTGGTCAGCACGTTAACAAGACCGACTCGGCAATTCGCATTACTCACATTCCAACCGGCACGGTAGTTGAGTGTCAGGATGAGCGTTCACAGCACAAAAACCGCGCCCGTGCGATGTCGCTACTGGCAGCGCGCATTATGGATGCCAAACAACAGGTTCACGATGCCGAGATTGCCGAGGAGCGTAAGAGCCTGGTCGGAACCGGTGACCGTTCGGATCGTATCCGTACCTACAACTACCCGCAAGGTCGTGTCACTGATCACCGCATCAACTTAACTTTGTATAAACTGGATGAAGTTATGTCGGGTGGCTTGGAACAGGTGATTGAACCACTGATTAATGAACACCAGGCGGAACAGCTTGCCGCTCTAAGTTCAGACTAATCTGCACAGGCCTGATTGTGAACAGCATTGCTGAGGCACTGAATTCAGCCAGTTCAAAACTTGAACAGCAACAGATCAGCGACTCCCCCAAACTGGATGCTGAACTGCTGCTGGCTCACTGCCTGCAAAAAAATCGTACCTACCTCTATACCTGGCCGGAAAAAACACTCACTGAAAACGAACAGGCCTGCTTTGATAAACAGCTTCAGCAACGACTATGCGGTCATCCTATCGCCCACCTGACTGGTGAACGCGAATTTTGGGGGTTAAACTTAAAGGTCACTGCAGATACTCTGATCCCGCGACCTGACACCGAAATTCTAATTGAAACCGCCTTAGACAAGCTCCATCAAAGCGACAACTCGGCTGCACAAAATGCACAGGCCTGTCGTATGCTGGATTTAGGTACGGGCACTGGTGCCATTGCTTTGGCACTCAAAGCGGAGTTTCCGCAGTGTCAGGTTTACGCCCTGGACTTCAGTCTGGGCGCTTTAGAGGTTGCCAAACACAATGCACAAACACAGCAACTGGCGATTGAGTTTCTGCACAGCAGCTGGTTTGAACAGCTCGACCCCAACTTAAAATTTCAACTGATTGTCTCCAATCCGCCCTATATCGAAGAGCAGGACCCACATCTGACCGAGGGCGACGTGCGTTTTGAACCGATCACCGCCTTAACCTCAGGCACGGACGGCCTGGATGACCTGAAAATCATTATTCAACAGGCCTGGTCATTTCTGCAAGATGCCGGTTGGCTAATGGTCGAACACGGTTATAATCAAGCAGATCAGGTCGCCACGCTGTTTAAGCTGCAAGGCTACCAGCAGGTGCAAACCCTGCAGGATTACGGCAATAATCCACGCATTACCATTGGTCAAAAAGTTTAAAGGAACCCTGAATGTCTTTTAGCGATAAAACAGAACTCAACTCAGCGGAACAGTCGCGCTACAGCCGCCAGATTAAACTGGGCGAAATTGGTGAGGCCGGACAGCTTAAGCTGACGCAATCACGTGCCGTTATTTTTGGTTTAGGTGGCCTCGGCTCTCCGGTCTCACTCTATCTGGCCTCGGCCGGGATTGGTAAACTGACCTTGGTGGACTTTGATGAGGTCGATGACTCCAACCTGCAACGCCAGATTGTGCACCGAGAAGCCAATATCGGTCAGCGCAAAGTCGACTCGGCCAAACAGAATCTGGCAGGCCTGAATCAGCATATCCAGATTGAAACCGTTGATGAAAAACTCGATGAAACGGCGATTCAGGCGCTGGTCGATCAGGCCGATGTTATCCTCGACTGCACCGATAACTTTGCCAGCCGCTTTGCGCTGAACCGCGCCTGCTACCGGGCCAAAAAACCACTGATCTCCGGTGCGGCGATCCGTATGGAAGGTCAATTGAGCACCTATGACTTCCGTCAGGAGAACAGTCCGTGCTATCAGTGTTTATATAAGGAAGAGAGCGGTCAGGAGCTGACCTGTGGTATGAACGGCGTTTTATCACCGGTGGTCGGTATGATTGGCAGCATGCAGGCCATTGAAGCCATTAAAGCGCTATTAGGCCTGCCGACTCTGACCGGAAAACTGATGATAATCGATGCCTACACCATGCATATCCGCACGCTGAATCTACAAAAAGATGAGGACTGTGCGCACTGCGCAAAGCCGGCGTAATAAGGAAACTAAGAGCGTCTTTACTCTGCCGCAAAGGTGGTCTGAGCCTTATCAATGGTGATAATTACACGGCGGTTCAGAGCACGACTGTAAGCAGAGTCATTCGGCACCACCGCTTCATTATCGGCATTACCCTCGATCTTTAGCAGACGCTGATCCACACCCATATAGATAAAGGTACGCGCCACCGTTGCCGCCCTGGCCGCTGACAGCTCCCAGTTAGACGGGAACTGGAAGTTACTGATTGGCACATTATCGGTATAACCGGCAATCACCATCTTCTGCCCACGCCCCGCCAGACTTTCACCCAGATTCTCCAGGTCTTCACGGGTCTTTTCACTGATATTGGCACGCCCACTTTCAAAGAAACTGTCGGATTTCAGGGTGATAGTGATGGTGGTTGGCCCCTCTTCAATCTCGATATCTTTCGGATTCACACTCTGCAGCGCCTCTTCAACCTCTTGTGTAGTTGCGGCCGGTTTTAGATCCAGTGGATTCAACTCCGTTCCAGGCTGTTGTGCCTCGACCTCAATCACCGTCTCTGAATCTTTCGACTCGCGCCCCTCACCGGTCACACCATCAACAAAAGCCTGACGTTTTTCTGGTTCCACCACTGCCATCAGCCACATCACCAAGAAGAACACCATTAACACCGTCATCAGATCGGCTAAGGCGATCTTCCACGAACCGCCGTGTGCACCACCATCATCATGACCGCGAGCCATCAGTTCAGCCTCTGAATTGTTAACAGATCAAGATTCATGACTTTACTCACCATCTTCACGAGGGATTTCAAACTCAGGTGGTACACGCTGGCGACCCACCTCAACCGCCAGGTTAGGCGACACGCCATTTGCATAGGCCTCCATAAAAGAGGCCGTCATTTCAAACAGTGAGCGGTCTTGACGAATCATCACTTCCACCGCATGTACAAAAGGCGCAATCACGGCAAAGGCAAAAAATACACCGGTCAGGGTTCCGACCAGAGCCGCACCAATGGCGGTACCAATTTTTGCCACATCCATATCACCACCCAACAGCTCCATGGTAATAATCACCCCTAAAACCGCCGCCACGATACCAAAACCAGGCAACCAGTCCGCCACTTTACCGGCCGCTTTCGGCACCTCCATCATCGCCGAGTAGACATCATCAATCTGGTTTTCCAAATGATTTCTGAAGTTCAGACTGGCAGGCGGATTCAGCAGCAGGTAACTGAAATTATCGACAATAAACTTACGCAGATCCTGGTGTTTCAACACCTTTGAATAGTGCATAAAAATCGGACTGTTTTCCGGACTGATGATGTGTTTTTCCAAAGCCAGCATACCGGAGGAACGCGATAGACGCGCCAACTCTTCCAACAGACCCAGGGTCTCGGCATAGAGCTCTTTACTGACACGCTCACCGGCAAAGAAACGTCCCAGATACTTCATGGTTCGAATCCAGATATAGGCCGGCGTGGAAGCCAGGAACGCCCCCAGGGAGATCCCCAAAATAACCACCAGTTCCGACGGATGCCATAAAGCGGCCAAACTGCCGCCCATTAGGACAAAGCCGCCTAAAAAACTTAACAGGACAATGATGATGCCAACAGGTTTTGCAAACATAATTAATCACTTTTTGAGAACAGGATTCCCCTGCTCTCTTTAACTAAAATTGAGACATTGAGGCGTTCAGGCTATCCGCTGAAATGGAAATACAGGTATTGAACTGCCAAAAATTCCGCGCCACCGACACAAAAGCAATATCAATACCAAGTATTAAATAGAGATTCACAAATTAAGAGGAGAGTTTAATATGCGTCACTTTCTTCAGAGTACGCGGCAGCCCAACCCCACGCTTAGCGCGGCTCGACAGGGCCTCTTCAATGGCGCTAGGGCCAAATACTTTTTCATACTTACCGGCCACCAGTGCCAATTTACTGCCAGGTTCAAAGGCGAACACGGCATTGACCTTGTGCCCTTTCGGCATCTGCACCAGCTTATTGCCCTTGCCTTTTGCCAACTTTGGCAACTCTTCCGCCTTGAACACCAGCATCTGCGGCTCATCGGTCACCACCATCACCCAGTCATCCTGTTTGACGGCAGCCGGAATCAATACGCCTGACTTATCCGGTAGCGTGATTACAGATTTACCCGCCTTACCTTTGGAGTGCAGGCTCGCCAGCTGCGTGATAAAACCAAAACCGGCAGAAGAAGCTAATATCACAGTATCATCCGGCTGACCCAACAGCACATGCTTAAAGCTGGCACCGGTTGGCGGATTCAGACGCCCGGTCAATGGCTCTCCATGACTTCTGGCGGACGGCAAACTGTGCGCCGGCAGTGCATAAGCACGCCCGGTATCATCAAGGAACAGTGCATTTTGACGGCTCTGGCCACCGGCCTGACTACAGAAACGATCGCCAGACTTATAACCTAGCGTCATACCATCGACGTCATGCCCTTTAGCAGCACGCACCCAGCCATTTTCCGACAACACCACCGTAACCGCTTCCGATGGCAGCAGGTCCTGCTCACTCATTGCCGTAGCGCTACGAGCTTCAATCAGTGGTGACTTGCGCTCATCGCCATAGGTTTTAGCATCGGCCAACAGCTCTCTTTTTACCAGCGTTTTCAGACGCGCCGCACTGCCGAGAATTTTTTCAAGCTTGTCACGTTCCGCTTCCAGTTCGGCCTGTTCGGTGCGGATTTTCATCTCTTCCAAACGTGCCAAATGTCTTAATTTCAGCTCAAGTACCGCTTCCGCCTGAATGTCACTCAGACCAAAACGCGCCATCAGCACCGGCTTAGGCTTCTCCTCTTCACGGATAATGGCAATCACTTCATCAATATTCAAAAAGGCGATCATCATCCCTTCTAGAATGTGCAGACGCGCTTTAACCTTATCCAGACGGAACTGCAGACGACGACGCACCGTCTCAGTGCGATAGGTCAGCCACTCGCTCAGCATCGCTTTCAAATTTTTAACCTGTGGACGCCCGTTCAGACCGATCACATTAAAGTTGGCGCGGTAACTCTTCTCTAAATCCGTGGTCGCACACAAGTGCAGCATCGCCGCTTCAACATCCACACGTTTGGAACGCAGTTCCAATACAAAACGCACCGGATTTTCATGATCCGACTCATCACGCAGATCAACCACCATTGGCAGTTTCTTAGCGCGCATTTGCGAAGCGATCTGCTCAAGTAACTTTGCACCGGAGACCTGATAAGGCAGCGCATCCACCACCACATTGACGCCATCTTCTACATGGTAGCGCGCACGCTGTCGGATGGCTCCATGGCCGGTCTCATAAAGCTTTAACAGCTCCGCTTTCGGGGTAATAATCTGTGCCTGATTGGGATAGTCCGGCGCTGGTATGTACTCTACCAGCTCCTCCGTGGTCAACTTGGGTTTCTCCAGCAGTGCAATACAACCGTTGATCACCTCGGTCAAATTGTGCGGTGGGATATCGGTTGCCATCCCCACGGCGATTCCCGAAGTCCCATTTAACAGCACATGTGGCACACGCGCCGGCAGTACCAGCGGCTCATTGATGGTGCCGTCGAAGTTGGGCACCCAGTCAACCGTTCCCTGCGAGACCTCTTCCAGTAACAGCTGACTAAAACGAGACAGCTTGGATTCGGTATAACGCATAGCTGCAAAAGACTTGGGATCATCCATCGACCCCCAGTTACCCTGGCCGTCAATCAGTGGATAACGGAAGGAGAAGTCCTGTGCCATCAGCACCATCGCTTCATAGCAGGCACTGTCCCCATGAGGGTGGAACTTACCTAATACATCCCCCACCGTACGCGCGGATTTCTTATGTTTAGCGGTCGACTTCAGTCCCAACTCAGACATCGCATAAATAATACGACGCTGCACCGGCTTCAAGCCATCACCGATATGCGGTAAGGCACGATCTAAAATAACGTACATGGCATAATCTAAATACGCTTTCTCGGTAAAATGCGAGACCGGAAGCTGCTCAATGCCGTCGTAATTGATCATCTGTTGTGACACGCTCTATTCCTCATCCACTCTGTTATTTTTTATTGTTTCTCTTCATCATCTGACAAGCGGCCCACGGCGCAAGAGACAAACGACTTGGCTTTGGCACCCGCCGCCTGCAATCCCTCAACCGAGCCGATCTCTGGGTAGCCCAGCTTAGCTAACTGACTCACCAACTGCGCTCTTAACTGATCGACATCCACCGAATCAGAGGGCACCACTGTGATCTGGCCCTGTTCAATATCGACCTCGACCGCTGCCACGCCCGCTAAAGCCCGTAACTGTTTACGAATGCTGTTGGCACAACCGCCGCACTTGATATTTTCAACTGAAATTTGAATACTCATAACAGCCCCCTTATTAAAGCTATTTTATGACATTAATCTATCACAATTCATAATGACTTTGTTTCGCGTTTAACCCTCAGTAAAAATGAACAGGCCTATTAACCTACTACTTAGCTAGGTTATTTACTATTTAAACGCTAAAATAGAGCCTATGACACAAACTGAATCCAAAATCATGCCCGAATTTTTCAACCGCTATAGCACGCTGCCAAGTCACTTTTATACGAGAGTCATGCCCTCCGCCCTGCAGCAGGCGGAACTGGTTCACCACAACCAGGCTCTGTTGCAACAGCTTAACTTAAACTTGAGCCAGCAGGCACTGCTCGATACCGTGTCCGGCAGCCGTTTACCTCCAGGTTGTGACCCTTTGGCGCAAAAATACACCGGCCATCAGTTCGGCTATTACAATCCAGATCTGGGTGATGGACGCGGGCTGCTAATCGGTCAGCTAGAGGATGCGCAACAGCAGCTGTGGGATCTTCACTTAAAAGGCGCCGGCGTCACCCCCTATTCGCGCCGAGGCGATGGGCGCGCCGTATTGCGCTCGACCATTAGAGAGTATCTGGGCAGTGAAGCGCTGCATGCACTGGGGATTCCAACCACACGTAGCCTGGCTATCTGTCGCAACAGTGAGCAGGTGCAGCGAGAACAACTGGAACCCAGAGCCGGTTATATTCGTGTGGCCAGGACTCATGTTCGCTTCGGCCATTTTGAGTGGCTGGCACAACAGCAGGACCACCCCGGTTTAAAGCAGTTGGCTGACTATGTGATAGAGACGCTCTACCCACAGCTGACCGACGCCAGTGAAACCGATAGATACGGAGAACTATTGACCGAGATTTGTCAAAAAACGGCGGAAATGATTGCCGACTGGCAAGCGATCGGCTTTTGCCACGGGGTGATGAATTCCGACAATATGTCGGTTGCCGGTGATACTTTTGACTTTGGCCCTTACGCTTTTATGGATGACTTTAAAATCCACTATGTCTGCAACCACTCTGACACCGAAGGGCGTTACGCCTACAGCCAGCAGCCCGCTATCGGCTTATGGAACTGCCAGCTATTGGCCGCCGCCTTTTCCAGTCTAATCAGTGAACAACAACTAGACGACGCCATTAACCGCTATGTGGAGAGCTACAATCACAGCTATCTGCAAAAAATGCGTGCAAAGATCGGTCTGCAGCAAGCAGTTGAAGACGACAGGGAACTGGTGGGCGATATGCTGGTGCTGATGGATCAATCCAGCCTGGATTTTCAACACTTCTTTTTAAATTTAGCACAACATGAAACTGAGCAGGCCTGCCTGGATTCCAGCTTTATTCCTGATTCCAAGGGCTGGTCTCAATGGCTACAACGCTATTTTGTGCGCCGTGAACTCGAATCCAAGCCGCAACAGTGCTCTAGCATCATTGAACAACAGACCCCCAAATTCATTTTACGCAACTACATTAACCAACTGGTTATTGAAGCGGCAGAACAGGGAGATTACACCCTGTTTGCAACGGTATTTGAGGCACTGAAAAAACCCTATGAAATTCACCCAGGCCTGCCCGAATCGTTTTACCAGCCACCACAGCACGCCTCCCAAAAAGGCCTGCCTCTGAGCTGCTCCTCTTAAACCTTTTAATGAACAGTTAGACGGAGCGGCGTTTTTAAAGCTAAAATGCCATTGAGATAGATAAAAAACTGCATTTTTTACTGGCCAGCGAGCGGCCAGCTGAGAGAAAACTTTCCCAATTCAAAAAAGAGCGGCAAAGATGATTGACACGCACGCCAAAAACAAGCCGATACAACACAATCGTCAACATGGGCGAATCAATACCCACCGCCCTGCGGAACTGATTGTCGATGATCAACCGCTGATGGCAACCTTAACCAATCTATCTTCTGATGGCGTAGGCTTTTTAACCAACAGCAAACTCGAAATTAAGCAGCAACTGCGCATTAAATTTTGTCTGCCGAATTACGACCAAAGATCCGAACTCACTCTCTACGGCGAGGTCACGCACTGCTCTACCATTGGCAATCAATATCTAATGGGCTTACAATTTGCTGAGTTAACCCCACATCAAAATCTTGTTATTACAGGGTTTATTAACTTTCATCGTCGTTTAGAGGACGACTAACGCATAGCAACGGATGACTCTGTGTCTAAAAAAGTTAAAACAGATCGAAAAGTGATCTTACATGGTAAAACGGCTTCTGCAGATGGTCACTTGGTGGATGTCTCGGTTCAGGGCGTAGGGGTCATGTCAAGCCGTGGCGCACAGGTAGGAACCGAACTGGATGTGGAGTTTGAGCTGCCAGCTTTCCAACACTTTAAGCTCTTCCACCTGCATGGCGTGGTCACCCACCGCCATAATGCCAATGATGCAATCTACCTGCACATCCGCTTTAGCGATCTCAATGAAAAAGACAGAGCCGCCATTCAGGATTTTATTGATTACAAAACCCGACTCAGCCAACTGTCAAAACGCAAATATAACTGAGCAGGCCTGTTCATATTCTGAAAAAGTGCTGCTTTAAAGCCTGAATCTGCTGGTCGTAGTTCACCTCAGGCTGCGGCGACGAACCAATTACATCCGGCTGTGGGGTTTCACCCAATAACACTTCAAAACTGCCGGCCACGGAATGTGCCAACGGCGTTAACTGGTAACCACCGCCCAGCGACAAGGCCAGCCGCCCCTGACACAAAACTTCAGCACTCTGTTTTATCTTCTGCAGCAGCTGGTTAAAGCCATCCACACTCACCCTATGTTGAGCCAGGTGATCCTGCCAGTGGGCGTCATAACCGGCAAAGACAATAATATGCTGCGGTTTAAACTCGGCCAGTTTAGGCGCAATCACCTCATCATAAACCTGTAGATAGGTTTGATCCCCCGCCCCCTCTGCAAACGGACAGTTAACATTGGTGCCCTTGGCCTCGCCCTCACCGATCCACTCTTTGCCACCGGTCATTGGCCAGAAAGGGTGTTGGTGAATGGAGATCGCCATAATCGAGGGGTCATTGATGGTTAAGTCCTGCGTGCCGTTACCATGATGCACATCAAAATCGATAATCGCAATGCGCTCCACACCTCGATACGTTTGCAGCGCTTTGGCCGCAATCACATCAGAGTTAAACAGACAGAATCCCATCGCTTTACTCTCCAGAGCATGGTGTCCTGGCGGACGCAGCAGCGCAAAGCCATTATCCACAACCCGGTCATACACCGCCAAATTCATCTCAATCGCGCTGCCTGCCGCCATCTTCGCCGCTTCAAATGACGCACTGGTTAAGTAGGTATCGCCCAAATAGGGGTTGTAATAACCTCCACCAAACTCGCTGATACCGGCAATCTCATCAATATAGCCCTGGCTGTGCACCCAGCGCAGTTCATCTTCAGTCGCCTTACGCGATGGTATCGGCGTTAACTTGCTCCACAGTCCCCGCTTCTCCAGCTCCTGATCAATCGCATGCAATCGTTGCGCGTTCTCGGGATGCTCATCCATATTGTGCTGATAAAACAGCGGATCCAATACCACCCCTGTTTTATGAACGCTGCGAACTGGAGCATGGCTGCACCCCAGCAAGGCCGTGCTGGCGGCAACACCCGCCAGTGAAGTGCCACTGAGTGCCAGCATTTTTTGAATAAACTGTCTGCGTCCTGTCATCACTCACCCCCGTCGCTTAGTTCCATAGCTCAACCTAGCCGTCGACTTAACGGCACACCGCCTCATGCGGCTCCAGCAGAGCCTTCAAGCCCTGTAAAGAAAACTGATAATTGTGTTTACCAATTGCACCACTGTGCAGGGTAATTTGCAAAGTTTTTCCTGACTTTAGGTCACTCAGCAGCGCCTGATAACCTCGATCCATATCCCCAACAGAGCGCAGTTGATCAGGATCCAACTCTAAACGCACCTTATTGGAGCGCTCTTCAAAATTATCAACCGCTTTTAAGATACCCTGTAGCGCCTGCTCATTATTGGCTTTTTGCTGATCCACCTGATAACTGACCCGTAAGAAACGTGTGGAGTCTGACAGCACTTCATCATTAAACAGCAGCACCTGAATCAGCGGAAAAGGCGACATTGAAGAGCAGGTCACCCCAAAAAACACCTCTTTATCCGGCTGTTTAGTGAACAGTTCAATATCGGACACCAGCTCTTGCTGCCCATAATAAACCGTCAGATGATAGTCATCCAACACCCGTTGCTCTGCGGCCACGACAGACGTCGTTAACCCAGCCAAAAAAGAAAAAAATAAGTACTTAAACATAACAGCCTCGCAAAACCCCACAGCCTTTTATTATCAAGCTGATAAACAATTGTCCCATATCAATTAAAGTGACTAGAGTTAGCACTCAAATTCACCTATACTTTTTTAATAAATCATAATTTTTTGCAAACAGAAGTTATTCAATCTGCAGTTTATTTAGAGCCATTTTCTATATAAAAAATAACATCAAAAACCGACACAATACTGGCATTATCATTGCTTGTGTTATCTAAGCAAATTTAAAAATAGCATTAAGGATATATTCGTCATGCGCAATAACGGATCGGTCACACAAAAAGAGTACATTCTACCGGAGGGGACAACCATTGTCTCTCGCACGGATCTACACGGCAACATTGTCTCTGCCAACGAGGCCTTTATTGAAGCCAGTGGCTTTGAGTGGAGTGAGCTAGTGGGCCAACCGCATAACATTCTGCGTCATCCGGATGTGCCGGCCGCCGTATTTAAAGATTTCTGGACCACCATCCAGAAAGGCAAACCCTGGTCACAAATTGTTAAAAACCGCCGTAAAAATGGCGACCACTACTGGGTGGTTGCCAATGCCACCCCAATTTTTGAAAATGGCGAAATTACCGGCTATATGTCAGTGCGCAGACCAGCCAACGAACAACAGAAAACAGCGGCGGCAGAAGCTTATCAGGCGGTTGCCGACGGTGCACTCAAATTGAAAGGCGGGATTCCTGCACGCAGAATGGATGATCTGAATCCTCTGCTGCAGATGAACCAGGCCTCAATTACCATGATACTGTCCGCTCTGTTACTTGTATCGACCGTTATCCCTCTGGTGCTGCCATCCGTTACGGAAATTATTCCGCTGATCGCTTTTGAACTGTCCGCAGTGCTATTTACCTCGCTGATCATTTTCAGCGCCTGGTTAAACGGCAAACGTCTAAAAGTGCTGTTTGAAAAAATCACCGCTATCTCTGAAGGTAATTTTGACAATGAGATTGACTCGCGTGGCAAAAGCTTAATATCAAAAATATTCAGCCGCCTAAAATCGATGCAGATTAAACTGGGGGCTGATTTTGATGACGTTCAGGCCTCTCTAAACAATGCCAAACGCATCGAAAATGCACTGAATGCCGCCAGCTCCAATATTATGGTGGCCGATCGTTTCCGCAGCATTATTTTCATCAATAAATCCGTCTGCAGCTTGCTGAAAGAGATTGAAGAGGAAATTAAACAGGCGATTCCTGAGTTTGACTCCAACAACCTATTGCGCCAAAACATCGACATCTTTCACCAGGATGCGAAGTATCAACAGGATATTCTGGATAACCTGACCGAGACGCATCATGCACGCATTAAGATCGGCAAAGAGACCATTGATCTGATTATTGACCCTATTTTTGATGAACAGGGTCAGCGCATCGGTACCGTTGCCGAGTGGAAACGCATGACCGGCAAACTGATGATTGAGGACGAAATCTCTGAAATCGTTACTAATGCCGCTCATGGCCAACTGGACGGTCGCATTCATACCGAGAAACTCAAAGGTTTTGAAAAGAACATCTCTACCTCAATCAATAACCTGCTGGACAGCTTCTCTGACGTGACTAACAACCTGAGCCAGATCTTGATGAAAATGAGTCAAGGTGATCTGTCACAGCAGTTGGAGGGGGAATACCAGGGTGAGATGCTGGCCATTAAGACGGCGATTAATAACGCCCTCGCCAATATCGCTATGACACTCGGCAAAATCCACAATGGCTCCAATGAGATCGGCAATATGTCGAATGAAGTTGCTGTCGCCAGTGAAGATCTGTCACAACGCACCCAGCATCAGGCCGCCTCGCTGGAAGAGACCGCAGCCAGCATGGAAGAGATTACCTCAACCATTCAGATGTCATCTGACAATACCTTGAAAGCCAATGAACTGTCTCACGAGTCGGCAGAAGAGGCCAAACACGCCATGGAAGTGATGCATAAAACCCTCGATGCTATGAACGGCATTGAAGCGCTAAGCAAGCAGATTGGTGAGATCACCAGTGTCATCGACAGCATCGCCTTCCAAACCAACCTGTTGGCATTGAATGCGGCAGTAGAGGCCGCTCGTGCCGGTGAGCATGGTCGCGGTTTTGCCGTCGTTGCCGGAGAGGTGCGCAATCTGGCACAAAAATCAGCCGACTCCTCTAAAGAGATTTCTACCCTGATCAGCTCGGCCACCTCACAAATTCAGTCCGGTACCGCTCTGGTTGAGGAGACCAATGGGGTATTTACCGAGGTGGTCAACAAGATCAATGAAGTTGAAACCCTGGTTTCAGAAATCACCGCTACGACCCAGGAACAGGCTAAAGGGGTATCGCAGATCAATCTGGCAGTCACCAACCTGGATCAGGTAACCCAACAGAATGCGGCTCTGGTGGAAGAGCTCTCAGCCACCGCTGGCAATATGAGTCAGGAAGCGGCTGAACAGGTTGAGTTCGCCAGTCGTTTCAAACTTGGAAAACATGCAAAAGCCGCCAAAGGCAGTGGCGCAGCCGGTATTGATTTTACCCGCGCAAAAATGCAGCACAATGAATGGAATAACAAGCTGGAGCAGTTAACCAGTGGACAACCGGTTGATATCAACCCAGAGGCTGCACGTCAGCCAGATCAGTGTGTACTAGGAAAGTGGATCTACGGTGAAGGTCAAAAATACGCCTCTATACCGGAGATGCACACTCTGACACAAATGCATCAGGAGTTTCACGCCCTGATCGGTCGCGTGATTGATGCGGTCAAGCTCGATGACAAACAGTCGGCTCAGGCAGAGAAAGCCAAAGCTTACACACTGTCACAAGAGCTGCTGTCTACTATTGATGAAGTTGAATATGCGATCAGCCAGCATAACCAAACTGCTACAGCGCCAGCCGCGATCAGTAAACCGGCCGCGCCAGCGGTGCACACAGCGCCACCAAAACCGGCCGCTAAAGTGGAAGTGGTTTCCCCCTCATCCGAGGCAGGTGATGACCACGAATGGAGTGAGTTCTAAAAAA
>CAZNML010000035.1:0-17596 GCA_964574275.1 uncultured Thiosulfatimonas sp.
ACGCTGAATGACTTAGAGAGTTTTGTCGATGAAGTGGCGATGGTTCAATCCAAAATCAGTGAAGGTGAGTTAACCGATCAGGTTCAAGGAACATATAACGGTAAAATGGCGGTATTGAAGGACTCCATCAACAGTTCTGTTGCCAATACCGCGGTCATGGTCGGTAAAGTTGGGGCGGTGGCCAACTTTGTCGCAAGCGGTGCAGCAGGGATTGCCAAAGGTAATGAGAGTATTTCTGAACGTATTCAGCAACAGGCTGCGGCACTGGAAGAGACCTCGGCCACGATGGAGGAGATGACCTCAACAGTAAGACAGAATGCGGATAATGCCAGTCAAGCGAATGAGATGACTCAAGAAGCTCAGAATCAATTGACGACCGGCTTGCAGACCATGCAGGAAGCGATGAGCTCGATGCAGCAGATGTCAGAAGCCAGTCAGAAAATTAACGATATTATTTCGATTATTGACGGCATTGCTTTCCAAACCAACTTGCTGGCGCTGAATGCGGCGGTTGAGGCGGCAAGAGCGGGTGAGCACGGTCGTGGTTTTGCCGTGGTTGCCGGTGAGGTTCGTAACTTGGCTGGAAAGTCGTCAGAAGCGGCGGGACAGATCAAGGGGTTAATCGAGAACAGTGTGAAGATCAGTGAAACCAGTGGCCACTATGTGCAGCAGACCGGTGATGTGATGAGTTCGATGAATGAAACCATGACTACGGTCAGCCAGATGGTTTCAGAGATTAGTCAAGCCAGCTCCGAACAGGCCAAAGGGATCGATCAGATTAACCAGACCATCAGTAACATGGATCATATGACGCAACAGAATGCACAGGTAGTGCAGCATGCGGCAGAAAACAGTGAAGAGCTGTTGCAGGATGCGCAAATGCTTACCTCTGAAATGGCCCACTTTTCGGTTGACGCGCAGGTGAGTCGAAGAATGGAGAAGTTAATTCGCTCTGACCAGGGGGCTCAGTTTGAAAAAATGATTGAGGCGCATATCGCCTGGAAAGCCAAAATCCGTGCCTTTGTCGAAGGCATGGACATTGGTGTGAGTTACGATGCGGCAACCGATCACACAGCCTGTGTCTTAGGCAAGTGGTACTACTCTGACGGACAGCAGTATATGCATCTTCCGTTGATGCAGACATTAGGCGAAGAGCATCAGCAGATGCATCAGGCGATTAAGCGTGTGATGGATGCCAAAGAGTTGGGTGATGAGCAGACTGCGATCAATGAGCTAGCAGTGGTTGACCAGCAAAGTGCCAAGGTGGTGGATATTCTCTATCAAATGATTGATGAGATATAAAACTATTCGTAAAGTGACCAGGCCTGGTCACTTTAAATATCGATTTGTATTAAAAGCGTCTAAGGGTTAATTAGGCGCTTTTTTTATGAGCAGCAGGCTAAAAATCAGAGTGGCGATTAACACTATGGCTGGGCCGGCAGGAATGTCCCAGTTCAATGAGGTTAATAGACCTAAAATGACGGATAAGGCCCCCAATAGAATGCTGTAGCCCAGCATCGCTTCGGGGGTGCGCGAAAGCCTGCGTGCCGCTGCAGCTGGTATAATCAATAAAGAGGTCACCAGCAGTACCCCGACCATTTTCATCGACAGCGCGATCATCAGAGCCAGCAGCATTACATACATTAACTGCACCTGTTTTACTTGCGTGCCTTCAACCTGAGCCAGTTGTGGATTCAGGGTTAAATTAAGCAGGTTATTCCAGTGTTTGAGGTAGAAGGCCAGAGTGAGCAGGCCGACCAGGCCAATCAGCAGCAGATCGCTGTAGGTAATGCTGAGAATGTCACCGAACAGATAGCCCATAATATCAATCTGTACCGAGTCCTGCAGGCTGAGCAGAGCCAGCCCTAAAGCTAAGCTACTGTGCGCCAGGATACCGAGCAATGTGTCGGAAGAGAGGTCGGATTTGCGTGACAGCAGGTGAATCGCCACCGCAATAACCAGTGAGAACAGAATCACACTTAAGGTCAGATCGAGTTGAAAGAACAGTCCTAAGCTGACACCGAGTAGGGCGGAGTGTGCCAGGGTCGCGCCGAAGTAAGATTGGCGTTGCCAAACCATGAATACACCGAGAGGGGCGGCAATAATGGCAATGCCCAATCCACCCACAAGAGCAAAAATCATAAAGTCAGCCAGCCAGTCCATTACTGTTGCTCCTTGTGTTCAATGTCGCCTAAGTGGTTGTGGTGTCCATGAGCCACTTCACAGTTATGTTTGTTATGGTGGTGTTCATAAATAGCCAGTTCCTCGGCACTGCTACCGAAAATTGAGATAAATTCAGGGGTTTGGCTAACTGCCTGAGGGGTGCCGGAACAACAGACATGCTGATTCAGGCATAGAACCTTATCGGTGCTTTTCATTACAAGGTGCAGGTCGTGGCTGACCATCAATACCCCCAGATTATGGCGTTTACGTAACTCGTTAATATAGTGATACAGCTCTGTCTGTCCTTGAAGATCAACTCCCTGAACCGGCTCGTCCAACACCAGCAATTCAGGTTCCCGCATCAGTGCGCGCGCCAATAGGATGCGTTGCATCTCGCCGCCGGAGACGTTTTGTATAGGCTGATCGAGTAGATGCACGATATTGAGTTCTTCGATAAAAATTGAGTGCGCTGTGGTATCATTCCCGCTGAAATTGACTAGACGTTTCCAAAGAGGAATCGGGGTGCACAAGCCTAACTCTAGAAAGTGTCTGACGGTCATCGGCAGAGTGGGATCGATTTGGATCTTCTGTGGCATAAAGCCGATTTTTAAATTGGCTTTCTGTTTGACCTTGCCGGCAGTTGGTTTAATGAGTTGCAGCAAAATTTTTAGTAGAGTGGACTTTCCGGCCCCATTAGGCCCGATCAAAGTAACGATCTCTCCGGCATGTATCTCAAGAGAGACATCTCTTAAAACCTCTGTTTTAGCAAATGATTGCGAGACATGTTCGGCTTTAATGAGTAGAGACATAATTTTGGCCAGTTAAGTAAATCACAACATTTTATAGTGAATCTGGCGGCTTTGCATGATTCAAACCGACTCTTTTTGTTTTAAGGTGGGTTTGCTGTTTTTTTAGATCAGATGGACAAAAAAGTTAGGAGAGTGCGGATGAATAGACAAAAAATACGCGGAATAATGGCTGTGTTGGCGCTGCTATGGGTCAACCAAATTCAAGCGCTGCAAGTGACGGTTAGCATACCGCCTCTGGCAGGATTGGTTCAGCCGTTGCTGGCTGAGGACGACCGTGTGCAGGTGTTGCTAAAACCGGGCGCATCCCCTCATGGTTTTCAACTTAAACCTTCACATATAAGAACCATTCAAGATAGCGATCTGCTGCTGGCAGTGGGTACGCCGGTCGACGGCTGGTTAGAAAAAACATTGCAGCGTGTACAGCAGCCGGTGCTGAAAATGAGTGAGCTTACAGGCCTGCATACACTGCCGATCAGAAGCGGTGGCCTGTGGTCAAAAGCGCACGCTGCTGAAGATGAAGGCCAGCATGGCGCACACGGACACGGTGCGCACGCTCATGGTCATCATGGGCATGACGAACATGGTCACGATGAACACGGGCATGATGATCATGCTAACTGGAATTATGACGGTCATATCTGGCTGTCGGTAGAGAATGCATCGCTGTTTGTTAAGCAGAGCGCTCTGTTACTGAAAAAGCTGCAGCCCGAGCAGGCATTGGCTATTGAGCAGAGAGAGCAGGCCTGGTTACAAAAGCTGCAGCATACGGATCAGCAGATTAAAGCGCAGTTGGCGCCGGTTAAGGATCTGCCCTATGTTGTGTTGCATGATGCCTACCAGTACTTTGAGGCGCGCTATCAGTTGAATGGGGTCGGCTCTATTCGTCTAAACCCTGAAATTGCGCCGAGCCTGAAGCGAGTGCAACAGCTCAGAGAGCGTATTCAGCGCAAACAGATTCGCTGCCTGTTTAAAGAGTCACAATTTCCTGAGAAACGTGTGTTGGCCGTGGTGCGCGGTTTGGAGGTTGGTGTTGGCTCCTTGGATCCAATGGGATCTTTTAGCGGTCAACCATTCCTGCCTTATGAGCAGCTGTTATTGAATTTGGCCAACTCCATTGAGAAGTGTTTAGCGGCAGGCAACTAGCTCATGGCATTTAAAGAGGGTTCTATCTGCTTAACCGGACTGCCCGGTTGTGGTAAAGACCGTATTAAACAGCTGTTGTTAACGCAGTTTGGCTTAGCCGACGATTCGGTTGGTGTTGATACTGAGTGCACCGCTTCCGCCCAGTCTCAGCAGCTCTGGTGTGTGATTGATATCCGCTCCAAGTTATCAGAACAGGATGAGTTGGCTGGCGAACTACTCGCCGGGTTATTGCAGCAGGCGGATGGCGTGGTGTTTAACTTTTGTGAAGCGGCCGAGCTGGATGTGCAGTCTTATTGGAGCCGCTGGGTGCGACAGCATCAGCCTGAGTTGCCGATTGTTCGCGTGTTGAATGGCCGTTTTCCTGAAAGCTGGTCCGGTTTTGAAGCGAAAAAAGTGAACAGGCCTGATCAAGTCGGGCAGCAGACCTTAAGTTTGGCTGATTTGCAGACCTTCAATTTTGAAGTGGGTACCATCTATCTGGATCACCTGTTAATGGGCCTGGATAACTCCAAGCAGAACTTGGGTATGCAGATTTGGCGGGTGCAGGCCGTGATCGAAACCTTTGAATATGAAAACCTGGTCGCAGTTGAGGGTACGCCGTACCGTTGGGACACCTATGCGGCAGACGAGGGCGCGCAGCCAGGCTGGATCAAGATTCAAGGTTTTAACTTGGATCAGGCCTGGTTAAATGAGCTGGTTCAAGCCAGTCTGTTGCGCTAAAGGTGTCAATAGTAAGTAGTGCCTAAGCCTTTCATGGAAGGTGCCTGGGAGTCCTCAAGACAATTTTCCGATTATATGTTTCCCTGATGCCCCTATGGTGGACATTTATAGAATAACCAACTAAAATACTCTGAATTAAGATTAAGCGAAGAAATTCAATGTCTGAAGCACAAATGACTCAGTACGAAGAGATTAATGATCTACTGAGTAAAAACACCGGTTACAAGGAAGGATTTGTTACCACTACCGCAGTTGAAACTTTTGAAAAAGGGTTGAGTGAAGAGGTGGTGCGCGCCATATCGGCCAAGAAAAATGAGCCGCAATGGATGCTCGATTTCCGTTTGAAAGCTTTTGAGTACTGGCAGAAGCAGGAGGAGCCGCACTGGGCCAAAGCCGAATATGAACCACTGGATTATCAGGATTACAGCTACTACTCAGCACCTGAATGCGGTTCATGCGCAGGTGCCTGCGAGACGGATGGTACTCAAGCTGAAGAGGTCATTGATCCGGAAGTAGCCAAAGCGTTTGCGGCGCTGGGTGTACCGATTGCCGGTGATGATGCCAATGTGGCGGTGGACGCGATTTTTGATTCGATCTCTGTCTCTACCACCAAGCGTGAAGAGCTGGAGAAGTACGGTATTATTTTCTGCTCCTTCTCTGAAGCGGTGCAGGACTACCCGGAGCTGGTGCAGAAGTATATCGGTACTGTTGTGCCATATCATGATAACTATTTTGCGGCGCTGAACTCTGCGGTCGCTTCCGATGGGACCTTTGTCTACATTCCTGAAGGGGTGCGCTGTCCGATCGATCTGTCGACCTACTTCCGTATCAATGAGGCGAAAACAGGTCAGTTTGAACGCACCATTCTGATTGCCGAGAAGGGCAGTTATGTCAGTTACCTGGAGGGCTGTTCGGCGCCGGTGCGCGACACCTATCAGTTGCATGCCGCGGTGGTGGAAGTGATTGTGCATGAAGACGCTGAGGTTAAATACTCAACCGTGCAGAACTGGTATGCTGGTGACGAAGAGAGTGAAGGTGGAATCCTTAACTTCGTAACCAAACGTGGTATCTGTGAAGGTAACAACTCAAAGCTGTCCTGGACACAGGCGGAAACCGGTTCGGCCATCACCTGGAAGTACCCAAGCTGTATTTTGAAAGGCGATAACTCCATCGGTGAGTTCTACTCGGTGGCCTTAACCAATAATCGTCAGCAGGCCGATACCGGCACCAAGATGATCCATTTGGGTAAAAACACGCGCAGCACCATTATCTCTAAAGGCCTGTCAGCCGGTAAGAGTGACAACACCTACCGTGGTCAGGTGAAGATTGCCGCCTCTGCGGAAGGCGCGCGTAACTTCACGCAGTGTGACTCGATGCTGATTGGTGATCAATGCGGTGCGCACACCTTCCCTTATATTGAGGTAGAAAACTCAACCGCACAGCTGGAGCATGAGGCGACCACCTCGAGAATTGGTGAGGACCAGTTGTTCTACTGCAAGCAGCGTGGTATCAGCGAGCAGGATGCCATCTCCATGATTGTTAATGGCTTCTGTAAAGAGGTCTTCAGTGAGCTGCCGTTAGAGTTTGCTCAGGAAGCTGAAGAGCTGTTAGCCATTAGTCTGGAAGGTTCGGTCGGTTAGCCGCCGAACTTTTTCTACCTTAATCAAACAGAATTAAACGAATTATAAAGTATCAATACTATGTTATTAAAAGTCGAAAACCTAGAAGCTCAAGTTGAAGAGAAGCAGATTTTAAAAGGTCTGAATATTGAGGTAAAACCGGGTGAAGTGCATGCCATTATGGGACCAAATGGTTCGGGTAAGAGTACCTTTGCCAACGTGTTAGCTGGGCGTGAAAACTATGAAGTAACAGCCGGTAAGGTCGAATTTGATGGTGCAGATCTACTGGAGATGGATGCGGAAGACCGTGCCCGTAAAGGTCTGTTTTTAGCCTTTCAGTATCCGGTGGAAATTCCAGGTGTGAGTAATAAACTGTTTATGCAGACCGCCGTTAACGCAGTGCGCGAAGAGCAGGGCAAACCGGCGCTGGATATGTTTGACTTTGACGAGTATGCGGCAGAGAAAATTAAGTTGCTGGATATGCGCGCGGATCTGCTGGAACGTTCGGTTAATGTTGGCTTTTCCGGTGGTGAGAAGAAACGTAATGACATTTTTCAAATGGCGCTGTTAGAGCCAAAAGTCTGCATTCTGGATGAGACCGATTCCGGTCTGGATATTGATGCGCTGCGAGTGGTTGCCAACGGTGTTAACGCGCTGCGTTCAGAGGAGCGCAGCTTTATTGTGGTGACGCACTATCAGCGTCTTCTGGATTACATCAAGCCGGATCACGTGCACGTTTTGTATAACGGGCGCATTGTTAAGTCAGGTGGTTTTGAACTGGTACATGAACTGGAAGAGAACGGCTACGACGAAATTATTCAGCAGCATCAGGGAGCATAAGGCATTGGCTAAGAAGTTTTCTCCCGCCATTCAAGCGGCGATGGCGCACTATTCGCAACTGTCGGATGACCTGAATAAAGCGTGTGATAATGCGGCTGTGGTGGCTTTGCGTCAGCAGGCGCAGCAGCAGTTTATGTTGACTGGTCTGCCGACACGACGCGACGAGGATTGGGGCTATACCAACCTAAACAGTTTTATGCAGACGCACTTTAAACTGGAGGGCGTCAGCCAGCTGACTGCTGAGGATATTGCGCCTTTTATGCCTGCGTTTGCCGCGACCCGTATTGTGATTGTCGATGGCTGGTTCAGTGAAAGCTTGTCCGATGACCTGTCAGGCCTGTCTAAAGGGGTGACGATTGAGTCTACCACTGACCTGTGCGCAGTCTCAGAATATGTCTCCTCTGAAGTGGATCAAACTTCGCATTTTGTGCAGGAGCCATTTGCTTTGCTGAACAGCATGTTGTTTAACGACGGCTTCAACCTGCAGGTAAGTAAAGGTTGTGCGGTTGAAACGCCTGTCTTTATCCTCTATGTACAGACTCAAAATCAGCACGCCTCGAATGTACGCAACCGCATTAAGGTCGAGGAAAACGCGGAGCTGACATTGGTGGAGTCCTATGTCACGCTGGCGGATGCGGCTGAGTTTAGCGGTTTTACCAATGTGGTCACTGAGATTGAGGTGGCGGCGCACGCCAACCTGAAACAGGTCATCAAACAGCAACAGGCTCCACAGAGTTATTACTTTAATAATCAGTTTATTGTGCAGCAGTCGCACAGTGTGTTTAACACCTTCTATGCGGGTATTGGCAGTCTGGTTTCACGTCATCAGAACCATCTGCAGATGAATGGCGATCATATTGAGACCCGCCAAAACAGCGCCTGTTACGCAACCGATAAACAGATTGTTGATTCGCGCACCGATACCGCCCACAACGACGTCAATGGTTTAAGTCAGCAGCTGCATAAGTTTGTGCTTGATGGCCAAGCGGTTGGGGTGTTTAACGGTATGATCAAGGTGGCGCAGGCCGCACAGAAGACCGATGGACAGATGGATAATAAAAACCTGTTGCTTTCCAGTACCGCACAGATGGATTGCAAACCGCAGCTGGAGATCTATGCCGATGATGTGAAGTGTTCCCATGGTTCGGCGACCGGGCAGATCAGTGCGGATCAGATCTTCTATCTGCAGGCCCGTGGAATTAAAAAGGCGGCTGCAATGCGTATGATCACCGAAGCCTTTTTATTGGAGCCGGTGGAAGCCATTAGCCGCGCTGAGATCCGTCAGTGGATGTCGGCAACCCTTTCTCAAACTCTTAACAGATCAAACGGTTAACTCATGGACGGCAGCGTACAAGATTTTGCACAGATTCGTGCCCAGTTCCCAATTCTGAAACAGACTGAAAATGGTCATCCGCTGGTCTATTTAGATGGTGGCGCGACTTCGCAAAAACCACAGAGTGTCATTGATGCTTTGGAGCGATACTACAGTGAACAGAATGCCAATGTGCATCGTGGGGTCTATGGTTTAAGTGAGCGCGCTACCGAGCTGTATGAAGGGGCACGTGAAACCTCACGCCAGTTTCTAAATGCCAAATCAACCAAAGAGATTGTTTTTGTTCGCGGTACTACCGAAGCGATCAATCTGGTAGCGCACAGCTGGGGACTCGCCAATCTGAAAATGGACGATGAGGTGATTGTCACCGAGATGGAGCACCACTCAAATATCGTTCCATGGCAGTTGTTGCGCGATCAGTTGGGCATTCGCCTGACCGTTCTGCGTATGAATGACCGAGGTGAGGTCTGCCTTAACGCCTTGAAAAGAAAGATGTCTGCCAAGACCAAGCTGTTGGCGATTACGCATATGTCAAATGCACTGGGCACAATCAATCCGGTGAAAGAGATGACACAGATCGCCCACGAATTTGGCGCCAAAGTGCTGGTTGACGGTGCACAGGCCACGCCGCATATGGCAGTGGATGTGCAGGATATCGGTTGTGATTTCTATGCGCTGTCCGGGCACAAGATGTATGGCCCAACCGGTATCGGTGTTCTGTATGGTAAGGAGGAGTTGCTGGAGGCGATGCCGCCTTACCAGGGTGGGGGTGACATGATCTATTCGGTTACCTTTGAGAAGACCGAATACAATGTGCTGCCGTATAAGTTTGAAGCCGGTACCCCGCACATTTCAGGTGCCATCGGCCTGGCGGAAGCGATGAAATTCATGCAGTCAATCGGGCTGGAGCGTATTGCGGCTTATGAAGCGGAACTGTTGCAGTATGCGACCGAGCAGCTTAAAACCATTGAGGGTTTACGCGTAATTGGTGAAGCCGAAAATAAGGGCGGGGTAATCTCCTTTGTGATTGATGGGGTTCATCCGCATGATATGGCAACTTTGATGGATCAGGATGGGATTGCGGTGCGTGCCAGTCACCACTGCGCCATGCCGGTCATGCAGCACTTTAATGTGCCGGCGACCATTCGCGCCTCTTTAGGGATTTATAACAATCGGCAGGATATTGATCGTCTGGTGGCTTCGATTATTGAAGCGAAAGAGATGTTGCTGTAACACCCGCTACCTGCTCTCTATTCTGATCTCAGTGTCTAGCCAGCCTTGGCTAGACCTCAATCACGCTTCTCTCTCGGTGGTTAATTGTTTTTTAGTGGTTTTTCGAATGTCTTCTGTTGAAAAACGTTTGTTGTAAACATTCAAAAACAATTAGCAACTGATCGAATATGCTTCAATGACGAAGTGGCTCCAAGTCTCATCCAGGGTAATTTTCAGTACACAGATCCTTTAAAGTCGCTTTTGACTCTTCTTTCAGTATGGTCTGTTCAATAACTTATACCTGAATCTATAGAGTCATCAGGCCTGTCAGATTCTGTCGACGTAAAAAAATGAGACACTTCAATAGCTTGTTTAATAAAACTTTGTCTGTTCAATAACCCGGTTGTAAAAAAATGCCATTTTTGCTGAATAATCCCTGCGAACTCGGCAAAAAGCACGGTATCATATTGTGCAAACTAGTCGAATAATGAAAGATGGTAGCGCATGAAAGAGAAAGTTAAACAGATACACTTTGTAGGTATTGGTGGTGTTGGTATGGCCGGTATTGCCGAGGTCTGTTTAAATTTGGGCTATACCGTCAGTGGTTCTGACCTGCGACATAATGCAACGGTAGCACGTTTGGAAAAGCTCGGCGCCTTGATTCAATTAGGGCATGATGCCGGTCATGTTAAACACAGTGATGTGGTGGTGGTCTCCACCGCGATTCCGACCGATAATCTTGAGGTGGAGTGGGCCAAGCAAGCGCGCATTCCGGTGATTCCGCGTGCGGAGATGTTGGCCGAGTTGATGCGCATGCGTTTCGGTATTGCCATTGCCGGTACCCACGGTAAAACCACCACCACCAGCCTGACCGCCGCGGTATTAACGCAAGGTGAGCTGGATCCGACCTTTGTTATTGGCGGCCAGCTTAATCAGGTTGGCACCAATGCCCGTCTTGGCTCAAGTAACTATTTAGTGGCCGAAGCCGATGAATCCGATGCCTCTTTTCTGCACCTGTCACCGATGATGTCGGTCGTCACCAATATTGATGAAGATCATATGGAGACCTATCAAGGTGATTATCACGTTCTGGAAAACACCTTTATTGAGTTTATTCATCGCCTGCCGTTTTATGGCCTGACCATTGTCTGTATTGATGATGAGAATGTGCGCAATATGCTGCCGAAATTGACTCGTAAAGCGCTGACCTATGGTTTTAATGAACAGGCAGATATTCGTGCGATTAATGTACAGGCAATTGGCTTGACCATGCAGTTTCAGGTTTTAATTGGGCGTGAGCAGAGTTTTGATGTCACCCTGAATCTACCAGGCCTGCATAATGTGCAGAATGCTCTGGCCGCGATCGCCATCGCCTTAGAGCTGAATGTCTCCATTGAGGCCATTCAACAGGCGTTAGGTCAGTTTGGTGGTGTCGGACGACGTTTTGAAGTGTATGCCGATCGCGTGATTGGCGGGCAAACGGTGACGCTGGTGGATGATTATGGACATCATCCAACCGAGTTGAGTGCCACTTTGCAAACGGCAAAGAGCGCCTTTAAGGACAGACGACTGGTGTTGGTGTTCCAGCCACATCGCTATTCAAGAACCCGTGACCTGTTTGATGATTTTGTGCAGGCTCTGCTGGAGGCGGATGTGGTGATCCTGACCGAAGTTTATGCCGCAGGCGAGGCGGTACTGCCCTCATTTGATTCCAAGTCACTGCTGCAGGCGATGCGTCTGCGTGGCGGACATCAAGGGATCTATGCGGAAAGTTTTGAGCAGCTGGATGAGGTGGCCAGTGAAGTGCTGCAACAGGATGATGTGGTGCTGGTAATGGGAGCCGGCAGCATCGGTCAGTTGGCCAATCAATGGAAACAGAGTGCGGGAGAGTCAGAGTAATGCAGTTTGGAAAAGTTGCCGTATTAATGGGCGGCAAGGCCGCTGAACGTGAGATCTCATTAAAGAGCGGTCAAGCGGTGACGGATGCGCTGCAAAGACAGGGGGTGGATGCAACCGCCTGTGACGTCTCCTCAATTGCAGATCTGACTGAGGTTGCTAAACAGTATGATCGTGCTTTTATTGCTTTACATGGCCGCTGGGGCGAGGATGGGACCGTTCAAGCGATCCTGGATGATTTAGGCTTGCCCTATACTGGGAGCGGCATGGCAGCTTCGGCAATCGCCATGGATAAGCTGCGCACAAAATGGATGTGGCAGGGCGCCGGTTTACCGACACCTAAGTTCTTATGGGTGTCGGCCTCGCAGCCTTTTGATGCCGATGGGTTTACTATTCCGTTTCCGGTTATTGTTAAACCGAGCCATGAGGGTTCAAGTATTGGTATGCGCAAAGTCGACTCTCTGTCTGAACTGGCAGCCGCGGTTGAGTTTGCGCAGCAGTATGATTCAGAGGTGTTGATCGAGCAGTGGATTACCGGCTCTGAATACACCGCAGCGGTATTGAATGGCGAAGCCTTGCCGCTAATCCAGCTCAAGACCAAAAACGAGTTTTACGATTTTGAAGCCAAGTATCAGTCGAATGATACCGAGTACTTATGCCCGTGTGGTCTGTCTGCCGAGTTGGAGCATAAGATTCAGCAGATGATACTGCAGGCATTTAAAGTGGTCGGTGCGAAAACCTGGGGGCGCGTCGATGTGATGCTGGATCAACACAATCAACCGTGGTTGATTGAACTGAATTCGGTGCCCGGCATGACTGATCACAGTCTGGTGCCCATGGCTGCAAACGCAACCGGACGCTCGTTTGA
Source organism: uncultured Thiosulfatimonas sp. (assembly GCA_964574275.1). Classification (GTDB taxonomy): domain Bacteria; phylum Pseudomonadota; class Gammaproteobacteria; order Thiomicrospirales; family Thiomicrospiraceae; genus Thiomicrorhabdus. Next base: position 12,604 of record CAZNML010000035.1, read on the forward strand.
GCAGCTGGTGGCTGAAATCCTAGCTACTACGTTGTAATCCGTGAACTGGAAAACCAAAAAAGTCGTCTGGACAGGCCTGCTGATTTTAGTGGCGGTCTCTTTGCTTGTGTGGTTTTTAGTGCGCCAGGAGATGGACAGTGAACGTCCAATACAACAGGTAAAATTGACCAGTGAACTCAAGCAGCTGACGCAGCAAGAGTTGAATCAGAAACTTGCGCCCTATGTCGGTAGCTCTTTCTGGCAGGTGGAGTTAACTCAAATTCAGGCAGATCTAGTGCGTTTGGACTGGGTCAGCCAGGCGGTTGTGAAAAGAAGCTGGCCGGATCAGTTGATCATCTCCATTGAAGAGCAGGTGCCGGTGGCACGCTGGGGTGAGAGCGGTTTGATCAACCACAAGGGTGAAGTGTTTTTTCCAAAAGAGGTGACTGAATTCAGTAACTTTGTACAGCTGGATGGTGAGCTGGAAAACTCCAGTCAGATTTTGGCAAAGCTGGCAGAGTTTCAAACCATGCTGGATGCCATTGAGTGGCGGATTTCGGCGCTGACACTATCTGTGGAAGGGGCTTGGCAGGTTCAAATCTTAGATGGGCCTCAGCTGTTGATTGCCCAAAAGCAGGATCGAGCACAGCTGCAACGCTTTGTTCGCGCTTACGGCCAGTTAAAGGAAGAGTTGAGAAACTCAGCACAAGTTTATGATTTACGATATAGTAATGGTTTTTCTATTAAGAGAAATTCTGATCAGTAACTCTTAGTAAGAAATCGATAAAGATACGTTTAAGCATTAGATTAATTTTTTGGAAGGGTAAGGACAAGCATGGCTCGCAAACAACAAGCTTCGAACACTGTTGTAGGGTTAGATATCGGGACTTCAAAAATTGCCGCGATTATCGGTAAGATTAAGGCCGATGGTGAAATTGAAGTTGTGGGTATGGGGACTTACCCCTCCAGAGGGCTCAAAAAAGGGGTCGTGGTAAATATTGATGCGACCGTCGAGTCAATACAACGTGCCATTGATGAAGCGGAACGTATGTCCGGTGTTACTGCTGAAGCAGTCTATGTAGGCATTGCCGGTAGCCATATTAAGAGTTTCAACTCGAATGGTATGGTCGCCATCCGCAATCAGGATGTTCAACCGGATGATATTGAGCGCGTGATGGATGCTGCACAAACCATCGCCATTCCAGGTGATCAGCGTGTACTGCACATTCTGGCGCAAGAGTACATTATTGATAGCCAGGGTGGTATTCGTGAGCCGGTTGGTATGTCGGGTGTACGCTTGGAAGCCAAGGTGCACATGGTGACCGGCTCGGTCAGTGCGGCGCAAAATATCACTAAGTGTGTTGAACGTTGTGGTCTGGAAGTGGCGGACATTATTCTGGAGCAGCTGGCCTCCAGTGAAGCGGTGCTGTCTGAAGACGAGAAAGAGTTAGGTGTCTGTTTAGTCGATATTGGTGGCGGCACCACCGATATTGCTATTTTCCATAATGGCGCTATTCGTCATACGGCAGTGATTTCGGTCGCTGGTGATCAGGTTACCAATGATATTGCAGTCGCTTTAAGAACACCGACCCAGGCGGCTGAAAATATTAAACGCCAGTACGCCTGTGCACTGCCACAGCTGATTGATCAGGATGATGAGATTGAAGTGGCCAGTGTCGGTGACCGTCCATCACGCTGTCTGTCGCGTCGCACTCTGGTTGAGGTGATTGAGCCGCGTTATGAAGAGCTGTTCCAGCTGATTCAGGCTGAGCTGCGTCGTTCCGGTTTTGAAGATATGTTGGCTGCAGGGGTGGTGTTAACCGGTGGCAGTTCTCTGGTGGAAGGTGCGGTTGAACTGGCAGAGGAGGTATTTCATATGCCAGTACGTTTAGGTTATCCGCAAGAGGTCCATGGCCTGAGTGAAGAGATTAACAGCCCGGCGTTTGCCACCACTTACGGCCTGTTGGAGTATGCAAAAGAGCATATTGATGAGTCTGTTTTTGAGCAATCGGTTCATAAACCGCATATGGATGCCGGCGATGTGTTTACCAAGATGAAAAACTGGTTTAGTAAAAGTTTTTAGCCTCTCTCTGTTTAGGGCGAAACCTGGCTCTATCTAAAAACAGGCAGGCCTGCTTGGTTTGCCCGCTTGGTGGAATATTCTCAGACCTCTTGCAGAGGATTTCATTAAAGCGCTTGCAGCAATTATGGTAAAATTTGTTGATTATCCAATCCCGCTCCTTTTGACGCCAGTTTGTTTACTGTTTGGCTTGTCAGGAGTCAGAAAAGTACGAGTATTACGTGAATCAAAGAACGCTAGCCAACCCAATTAAAGCCAAAGGTATTGGGCTACATACTGGTCATGAATCCATTATGACCTTGAGACCTGCGCCGGTGGATACCGGTATTGTCTTTCGTCGTGTCGATTTGGATCCTGTGGTTGAGTTCGCGGTGAGTCCGCAGATTGTGGGTGAAACCATGTTGTGTACTACTATTGTCAAAGATGAAGAGTACGGGCGTATTAAAATCGCCACTATTGAGCATCTGATGTCTGCCTTGGCGGGTGTCGGCATTGATAATGTTTACATCGATATTACTTCTGATGAAGTGCCGATTATGGATGGCAGCGCGTCGCATTTTATCTTTTTGATTCAATCGGCTGGTGTGCAACTGCAAGAAGCGGCTAAAAAGTTCATTCGTATTCTGAAGCCGGTTAAGGTTGAAAATGAGCAGGGTGGAACGGCTGAGTTTTCACCCTATGAAGGTTACCGTCTGAATTTTTCCATTGATTTTGATCACCCTGCGTTCAGTTCGACCGCTGAAAAAATGTCATTAGAGTTCTCTTCAACCTCCTACTTTAAAGAGGTGAGTCGCGCGCGTACTTTTGGTTTCTTCAAAGATATGGAGATGCTGCGCGAACGTAACTTGGCTTTAGGTGCGAGCCTGGAGAATGCCATTGGCCTGGATGACCAGGGGGTGATGAACAAAGAGGGGCTGCGTAATAAGGATGAGTTTGTCCGTCATAAGATCCTGGATGCAGTCGGTGATCTGTATATGATTGGTCACCCGATTATTGGTGAATTTACCGCACATAAATCGGGGCACGCATTGAATAACCAACTGCTTCGTGCTCTGTTAGAGCAGCCGGATGCGTATGAAGTGGTCTCTTATGAAGATAACTCACCGATTAAATATGGCAGCAGTAAGATTCTAGTCTAGTGTAGACGCCGTTACTCATCTAATAAAAAGCCCCGGTTATCGGGGCTTTTGTGTTTCTAAGGCCGATGTTATTGGCTTGGGCTATTCTGCTGAATCATCGGCACGTTTACTCAATTTAAGCAGCGCCTCTTTTAATCCTTTGGACTCAATCTGTTGCGCCATACTCTTCATCTCTTCAGCATCGGCGGCAGAGGGGTGAGTACTGACCACGCGTTTGACACGCGGCTGTTCGCTGATCGGCAGCACTTTGATCTGGGTTTTGTTTAACTCTAAATGCGGAAAGTGGTCGCGGTAGACATTCAGCAGATTAGGTTCAAAGAAGCGCAGCTGGGTGGCCCAGATATTGTCATCAATCTGCAGAATGAGTGTGCCTTTTTCAAAGCCGACACCAACCAGATGCGCTTTAAGTTCTTTTGGCAGGGTCTGTTGACCCACCTCAAGCAGAGCCTGAAAAAGTTCAGCTTCTCTCATTAAATTTTTTAAGAGGCTGCTTTGTCTGTTTAATAAGGGTTTCATAATGTTATAGGGTGCAGATGTGTTAAAATATTTGCCATTTTACAGTATTCAGAAAAACTCAAGAGTTCGATCTTTCTGGTTTTTCAGATAAAGAATAGTACTTACACATAAAGTTAAATTGGAATCCCGTTTTCATGGCCTTAAATATCTTTAAAAAATTGTTCGGCAGTCGTAACGATCGTATTTTAAAACGCTATAACAAAAATCTAAACAGAATCAATTCGTTAGAAGATGAGATTTCTCAGTTATCCGATGAGGATTTAAAGCTAAAAACCGAAACCTTTAAAGCGGCACTGGTTGATGGACAGACGTTGGATGATATTTTACCTGAGGCGTTTGCGGTGGTGCGTGAAGCCGGTAAACGCGTATTCGGTATGCGTCACTACGATGTACAGATGATCGGTGGGATGGCTCTGCATGAAGGAAAAATCCCTGAGATGCGTACCGGTGAAGGTAAAACTCTGGTAGCGACGCTACCGGTCTATCTGAATGCCTTGACGGGTCAGGGTGTACACGTTATTACCGTTAACGACTACCTGGCCAAGCGTGACTCGGAATGGATGGGGCAGCTGTTTGAATTTTTAGGGCTGTCTACCGGTGTGATTCTGAGCGGTCAATCTCAGCAAGAGAAGCAGCTGGCTTATGCCATGGACATTACCTACGGAACCAATAACGAGTTCGGTTTCGATTACCTGCGTGACAATATGGCGATTTTCTCAGCCGAGAAGGTGATGCGTGGTCAGCACTATGCGGTGGTGGATGAGGTGGATTCGATTCTGATCGATGAAGCGCGTACGCCACTGATTATTTCAGGTCCATCAGAGGATAAATCAGAAATCTACCGTCAGATTAACCCGTTGATTGCCAATTTAGAACAGGGTGAAGAGGACGAAGAGACCAAAACCGCATCGGGTGATTTCACCATTGATGAAAAGAATAAGCAGGTTTATCTGACGGATCAAGGGCATGAATCGGTTGAGCAGATGTTGACTGAGATCGGCATGATTGGAGAGGGCGAGAGTCTGTACGATGCCGCTCATATCGGACTGATGATTCATATCAATGCGGCGCTGCGTGCCAATTTGTTGTTTGAAAAAGACAAGGATTACATTATTCAAGATGGTCAAGTGGTCATCATTGATGAGTTTACCGGCCGTAAGATGGAAGGTCGTCGCTGGGGCGAAGGTTTGCACCAGGCGGTGGAAGCGAAAGAGGGTGTGAATATTCAGCAGGAGAGTCAGACTTTTGCATCAATCACCTTCCAGAACTACTTCCGCCA
>CAZNML010000036.1:0-17410 GCA_964574275.1 uncultured Thiosulfatimonas sp.
GACTGGAAAAACGGTAAATATAAAATCATCAGTTTTTACGCCAAAAAAGCGCGCGGTTTAATGGCGCGTTATGCCGCGGATAACCAAATTGAAAATGCCGAAGAGCTTAAGTTTTTTGATATTGACGGTTATCAGTTTAACCCGGAGCTCTCGAGCGAGCTTGAGTGGGTGTTTACGCGCAAGCTTGAGGAGTAAGTTATAAAAAAACCAACAGGCCTGTTGGTTTGTGTATAGTCGAAGTTTAAATGATGTTTTATTAATGAGGTGAGAGTCGAGATGGCAAAAATCAACAGTGAAACCACACCGCAAGCCGGAATTTTCAAAGAGGATTTTGAGCATAGTTACTTTCTGGAATATCGTCTGACCTCGGCGGATTTAGCTGCGATTAAATCAGCAATTAAGGATGCACTTCAGTCCGATAAGGTGGAAGTGGTACTCAGCTTTGGCAAGCAGGCCTGGCAGTTGCTGCAGCCCGCCTGGACACCAGCATCACTGCTAGACTTTGAGACGATTAATGGTCAGCAGGGGCATCAGGCACCCTCTACCCAGGCCGATCTGTTCTTTTGGTTGCAAGGGCACAATATTGCCGATGTTTTTGATCAGGCTATGCAGATTCAGAGCGCACTGCAGGCGATTGCCGAGTTGACGCTGGAGCTGCGTGGCTTTGATTATCACCACAGTATGGATCTGATCGGTTTTGAGGATGGCACGGCCAACCCGAAAACGGATGAGCTTAAGCGAGACGCCGCTCTGATTCCAGCTGGACAGCCGGGTGAAGGCGGCAGTTTGGTGTTGAGCCAGCAGTGGGTACACGATATGCAAAAATGGGATCAGGTGCCGGTGCACTGTCAGGAAGCGGTGGTTGGGCGAACCAAAGCCGACAATATTGAGTTGGAGGGGGAGGCGATGCCGGACGACTCCCATATCAGTCGTACCGACCTCAAGATCGACGGGGTGCCGATGAAGATTTACCGCCGCTCTTCACCTTTTGGCACAGTACAGCAAAAAGGACTGATGTTTCTTGCTTTTGCCTGTGATGTGCTGCGTTTCAGCTCACAGCTGCAGAGTATGTATGGACTGACTGCAGATAAAAAGATCGACCAGCTGATTAACTACTCCAGTGCCGTCTCTGGCTCCTACTGGTTTGCGCCGGCGCAGCAAGATCTGCAGACTGTATTGAGCTGATTTTACTCTCTAGGTTATTAACCGGGCGGTTTAGGTGTTGCGCCAACCGCTGCCGCTGAAATGGATAGGGCTTTGACTTGAAGATAGCTTATACCTGTCTGGCCGGTGCGGTTGACTAACCCTTTTCTGGTGCAGCCCTCTGTAGGCTGTACCTCATTTCTTTGCAAATACTGTAAAACTGTCTTTTTATATCTCTTAAATGAGTAGTCTATATTGTAAATTACGTATGTGAATGTACAATGGAGATTCTGATAATTGAATATGTATTTCATAGGGTTAAGGCTTTGAATCGTCGGCAAGCGATCTGTGAGATACGTTACTTTGGACTATGTTTAGCACTCAGAAAATTATGAAAGTACTGATCTCTCTTTTTGTTTTGCTTCTGTTGCAGGCGCCGCCGGTTTACGCTCAAAAAAGTCACCCGATTGATTCGGCTATGAATGGTTGCTTATCTCGTGTCTCTACCACTCTGAGTATGATTAACTGTGTGCAGGTCGCGCAGCGTTCGTGGGATAAGGAGCTGGATATTGTCTTTAAACAACTGATTAAGAAACTGGCGCCGAAAGCCCGTCAGAGTCTGTATAAGTCACAAAACAGCTGGTTGCAATATCGTGAGGCGGAGTCACAGCTGATTCAAACTATGTATCAGCATCCAAGATTCAGCGGCACCCTGTTTTTACCGATTAAAGAGCAGGACATTATGAAGATGACCAAGCAGCGGGTGCAGGAGTTGAAAGAGCGCTTGGCGATGCACTCACTGATGTAGTGCCGGTTAGAAACGTCAGTACCATCAATCATTTTTGAGCCAAGCCCGCTTTTAAAGTCAGCAGGCCTGCTTAAATGGGAGGGTTATTGAACGGTGGGTTTGTCTTCGGCAAACAGCTGGTCGATATCGGCTTCATTGAAACGTATGTGGAAGTTACACATCTCATTATGAATCACAATCTCACCCTGTTCGGCTAAAACGCGGCGCACTTCCTCTTCGCCCAGAGAGATCAGCATATCGGTGACACGCTCTCTGTCTTCCGGGCACTCATAGACCACCTCTTCGGCATCAAACAGCTCCAGAGTCTCTTCATGGAATAGAATGTGTAACAGCTCCTGTGCCGCCAGAGTGGTTAACTCCTCATCCTTAACCGTGGTGGTCAGGTGCACAATACGCTCCCAGCCATCTTCATCGTGACCATCGGTCTCCGGCATTTTCTGAATCATCACACCGCCGAGGTTGGTCTCATTGGCCGCCAGCCAGATTTTGGACGGCAGCTGTTCCGATTGACTTAAATAGGTTTCAAAACAGCCGGCAATGGTGTCGGCTTCGCGCGGCACATAAGACTGGTAGTGGTGCTGGGTCTGTGTATTCTCCAGCGTCATCAGAATCTGTCCGTCACCTAACAGCTCATCCATGGTGGTCTGGGTGGTGATCTGCTGATTGGTTTTGGCGACCCCGCGAATCTTCAGGTCGTGGGTGACATCGACCACTAACAGACTGATCGGCCCTGAGCCCTGTACCTGCATGGTAACCCGGCCTTCGTGTTTCATGCCGTTGGCCATTAACACCGACATCGCCGTCAACTCGCCCATCATCTTGACAATACTCTCAGGGTAGTGACGATCCTTAACCATCGCCTGCCAGCTCTCCTGCAGGCGGATGTGTTGACCGCGAATATTCAGCTCTTTAAATAAAAATCTTTGCACATCGTTTTGTGACATAGCGTTATCTCGTTTTCAATCTGTTAACTTTTTGCCTGATTCTGGGTTCTATTTGATCAGGCCTGGTTATATTAATGTGCCAGCTCTTTGGCTTGCAGGTCCGCATGGTATGAGGAGCGAACCATCGGCCCGGAGGCGACATTGGTGAAGCCCATCTCATAGCCGGCCTCTTCGACCTGTTTAAACTCTTCCGGTGTCCAGTATTTTTTCACACCCAGGTGGTAGTCACTCGGTTGCAGGTACTGTCCGACGGTCAGCATCTCTACATCATGGGCGCGCAGATCACGCATCACCTGCAGTAACTCTTCCATCGTTTCACCCAGGCCAACCATTAAGCCGGATTTGGTGATCACATCCGGGTTCATCGCCTTAAAGCGTTTCAGCAGATCCAAAGAGGCCTGATAGTCGGCACCGGGACGGGCCTCTTCATACAGGCGCGGTACCGTCTCCAGGTTGTGGTTCAAAACATCCGGTGCGGATTGAGACAGTGTCTCCAAAGCGACCGTTAATCGGCCCCTGAAGTCGGGCACCAGTGTTTCGATCTTTAGACTTGGCAGATTGTGGCGCAGCTCTTTTACCACATTGGCAAAATGCAAAGCACCGCCATCGCGCAGATCATCGCGGTCAACGGAGGTAATGACCACATACTTCAGCTTCATCGCCTTAACGGTCTCTGCCAGATGTTTGGGTTCATGGCTGTCCAACGGTTTTGGGCGGCCGTGGGTAACATCGCAAAACGGACATTTACGCGTACAGATATCGCCCATAATCATAAAGGTGGCGGTGCCGTGGCCGAAACACTCGCCCAGGTTCGGGCAGGAGGCCTCCTCACAAACCGAGTGCAGTCCCTTGTCACGCATAATGTTTTTCAGCTCGGTGACGCGGTGCATGTCTTTGGCTTTCGGCAGCTGTGCTTTGATCCAGCGCGGCTTTTTCAGCTTCTCGGCGGTTGGGTCCGGGCGGTGCTTCAGGGACTTGGTTTTATACTGTCCCTTAGGCATGGCTTCATTGCGTGCTTTCAAGCTGTTGCGATTACCAATGGCATCGAGGCTAATTTCTTGAAATTGTGGGGGATTTGACATCGTTTTGATCGGTCCGTTCAACTTTAATATCGGCGTATTATAGCGGATTTAACATCGAAAGGCTTGTTGAGTCTTAATCGTGTAATCTGCTTAGCTGGACAGTTTGAGTCGATCACTAATTATCTGCGCCAGCTGCTGTCCAAGTGTTGGCAGATCTGGACAGGCCTGATCGGTGAGCAGAGTTTTGAGTTGTGTCATCTGCATGCCCAGCAGACCACAAGGGTTGATCATTTGAAAAGGGGATAGGTCCATATCGACATTCAGAGCCAGACCGTGATAACTCTTCTGTTTGCGAATTTTTAGCCCCAGAGAGGCAATTTTTTGGCCGTCTACATAGACGCCGGGCGCATCGGCACGGGCCACGGCATCAATCTTAAACTGCGCCAGCAGTTCGATAATCGCCTGTTCAATCAGGGTTACCAGCGCACGCACGCCGATCTGGTTGCGTTTGAGGTCAATCAGGGTATAGATCACCAGCTGGCCGGGACCATGATAGGTAACCTGGCCGCCGCGATCGGTCTGCACCAATGGAATATGCGGTGCCAGTTGCAGCAGGTGTTCGGCTTTGCCGTTTAAGCCTTGAGTAAACACCGGCGGATGTTCGACAATCCACAACTCATCCTCGGAGTCGGCATCACGCTGATTGGTGAAATCTTGCATCGCTTGCCAGGTCTGTTGGTAGGGCTGCCGGCCGAGCTGTTTGATCTGCATAAGTGAGAGTGGTTCAGTGAGTGGGCGGGTAACAGCATAGTCAGAGGCGGCTATGCCGAAAGTGACTACAGAGTCATTAAGCACATAGGGTGCTTTTTAAGGTCACCGTAGACACCGTGAATCTGTTCAATACAGGTGGCGTAGAAGGTGATATTCACGGAGATAAACTTTTTACCTTTGGAACCGGTGACATGAATATTGTCACGCGATACGTCCGGCGCATAACGCTGGGTGATTTCGAATACGAGTTCAATGAACTCCTCAGTGTTGTGGCCCATCGCTTTCAAACGGTAATCACATGGAAACTCAATTAAACTTTCGCCGTCCGGGCTGTGTAAATCTTTAGTCATAACGCTACTTTCTATATTCTGTAGATTGCGAGTTGATTCAGTCGCAACTACGATTGTTGTTCTTTAATAAATGCCATTTTATGGCTTTGATAGTGCTGACGCATCGTCTGCCATACTGGGCCGGGACTGCCTGTGCCGACCGTTTGGCCGTCCAGCTGCGTCACCGGCTGCGCCTCTTTGGTGGAGCTGGTTAACCAGATCTCATCCGCCTGTTGCAGGTCCTCCAGGGTCAACTCTTTTTCAATAAGAGGTATATGGTGACTGTTGGCCACTTTTTCAATGACAATACGGGTGACACCTGGCAAGATTTTATTGCTGATCGGCGGAGTGTACAGACTGCCGTCTTTAACGATAAAGACATTGCTGGCCGTACCTTCTGAAATCAGACCCTCGCGGGAGATTAGAATGGCGTCGTCTGCACTCTGCTGTTTGGCCGCCAGTTTCATCATCACATTGGGCAGCAGGGTAATGGCTTTGATATCACAGCGTAACCAGCGGATATCCTCTAAGGTAATCGCTTTAATGCCGTCGTTGACAATCGCCTCCGAAAGCGGTTTCAACGGGTTGGTATAAGCATAGATAGAGGGGGTTAAACAGTCCGCCGGCATATGGTCACGTACCATTTGAATGCCGCGAGTAACCTGCAGGTAGATAAACTGATCCTGCCACGGATGTTGCTCGATCAGCTGGTTCATCAATTGTAACCACTCATTATCGGTCAGCGGGTTGGTGATGCTGACCGCTTGCAGACTGTTTTTCAGACGTTGCAGATGCTCCGGCCAGGCGAACAGTTGACGCTGGTAGACCGGAATTACCTCATAGACCCCGTCACCAAACAGGAAGCCACGATCCTGAGTGGAGATCTGCGCTTCGCACATTGGCAAAAACTCGCCGTTAAGGTAAACGGTTTGTTGCATAATCGGGGAGGAGCTGTCTGTCATAGTTTAAGGGTTCCAAATTGAAGTAAGACTAATCTAAAAAGCTGAACAGAGAGCTGAATAGACGTTTAATCTGATCCATTAGCTTTTTAAAGAAAGACCCCTCTTCAACGTCTGAAAGTGCGACCAGCTGCTGCTCTGATACGACCTCATCACCTAGTGTAATATGTAATGTGCCTAGTGCTTGACCGTTGTTGATCGGTGCAACCAGCTCCTCTTCAACACTGCTCTCAATTTTCAGGTTTTTATACTGTCCACGCGGAATGGTAATGGATAGGTCTTCTGCCAAACCGACCCCAAGGATATCCTTGTTACCTTCCCAAACCTTGACGTCATTAAGTCGTTGGTTCGCCTGATACAGCGCGTGAGTTTCAAAGAAACGGAAACCGTAATTCAGCAGTTTCTGTGTCTCTTGAATGCGTTTTTCCGCACTGCTTGTGCCCAACACAACACTGATCAAACGCATCTCATCGCGTTTTGCCGATGAGACCAGGCAGTAACCTGCGCTTTCAGTATGACCGGTTTTAAGTCCATCAACTGTTGGGTCTTGCCACAACAGTTTGTTACGGTTGTACTGAGTGATATTGTTAAAGGTGAACTTTTTCTCAGCATACCAGCTGTACTCTTCCGGGAATTTGGAGATCAGTGCCTTGGTTAAGATCGCTAAATCATGAGCCGTGGTGTAATGCTCCGGGTGTGGCAATCCAGTGGCATTGACATAGTGGGTACCGGTCATGCCCATATTGGCTGCGTATTTGTTCATCAACTGTGCAAATACCGCTTCGCTGCCGGCAATGTGCTCGGCCAGGGCGACACTGGCATCGTTACCCGATTGAATGACCATACCTTTAATCAGATCACGTACTGACACTTTTTTACCGACCTCAATAAACATTTTAGAGCCAGGCATTTTCCAGGCTTTCTCTGAGATGGTGACCATCTCATCCATGCTCATATTGCCATTGCTCAGCTCATTAATGACCACATAACCGGTCATGATTTTGGTCAGACTGGCCGGCTCTACACGGTCATTTGGCTTTCTTTCGGCCAGGACTTTGCCGCTGTTAAAGTCGATCAATAGGTGTGAAGTTCCTGAGATCTGTGGTGCCGATGGTACAACGTGCGGTACAGCCGGCGCTGGAAGTGGCTGCGGGGCGGCCTGGACTCCAAACGAAATTAACAGAGTAAATAGAACTAGTAGTGGTGAAGTCAGTCGTTGCATAATCATCCATTTGGCTCGATTAAAAGCACGGTTTAAGAGGTTGCAGGTAATAAGCGATAATCTAACTTTTATCGGCGTTTAAAGCAACGTTCTACATCGCTTTTGACGAATAGAAAGTTTAAGAAAATCAGATAAAGCTGAGCTTTCTAATTAAGTGGAGTAATTTACCATATTTGAAGGTAAATCAAAATGCTTGTCGGCCAGTTGTGGCTAATCCGACAGCATTTTTTTGTGGGTATGAATCGACATCAAAATACCGAAGCTGATCATCAGAGTCACCAAAGCACTTCCTCCATAACTCATCAGTGGTAGCGGCAGCCCCACTACGGGAAGCAGTCCACTGACCATGCCGATATTGACAAATACATAGACAAACAGGGTCATCATCAGGCTGGCGGCAATCAAACGGGTAAAGTTATCCTGTGCTTGTGAGGCGATATACAGGCCGCGGGCAATAACAAAAACATACAGCGCTAACAACACGGCAACGCCAATTAAACCGAACTCCTCTGCCAGCACGGAGAAGATAAAATCGGTGGTACTTTCGGGCAGAAATTCCAAGTGTGCCTGAGTTGAGCCTAAAAAGCCTTTGCCCTCAATGCCGCCGGAACCGATGGCGATCTTGGACTGAATAATGTGGTAGCCGCTGCCTAAAGGATCGGTTTCCGGGTTAAGAAAGGTTAATACACGCTGTTTTTGATAGGCGTGCATAAAGTGCCACACAATCGGCAGGCTAACAATGGCGGCGGTTAAGGCACCAAAAATAATCTTCCACGGCAGGCCGGCAAAAAACAGCACAAATAGACCACTCATGGCGATCAGTAAAGAGGTTCCCAGGTCGGGTTGCACCACGATCAGACCGGCAGTCAGTCCGATAAACAGGGCGCCAATAAACAGTCTGGAGTAGCTCGGTGGCAGGGTGGAGTGCGCGAACAGCCAGGCCACCATCATTGGCAACACCAGTTTCATCAGTTCGGAGGGTTGAAAGCGTACCGGCCCAAAGTCAAGCCAGCGCTGAGCGCCTTTGCCCATGTCGCCGAACAGGATGACGCCAATCAACATTAAAATACCGATCAAGAACAACCAGGGGGTAAAGATATAGAGAATATTCGGCGGTATCTGTGCAAATACAACCATCAGACCCAGAGCAAAACCGATACGGATCAGGTGACGGGTAGTCACCGCCATATCACCGCCGGAAGCACTGTATACCAGCAAGGTACTGGCACTCAATAACAGCAGAATACCTAGCAGTAACCAGCCATCAATATGTAGCATATGCAGCAGACTTTTATTTCTGCGATAGAGCCTATGGTTGGCGTCGTTGTTGAGGTCTACTTTCATTTGGATGCTCAATTACGGTTTTTCTAAATAGCGTTTAATGACATTGACTGCCATTGGCGCTGCGGTGCTGCTGCCGCTACCGCCGTTTTCTACAATCACCGCAACGGCAATTTTTGGATTTTCCAGTGGTGCAAAGCCGACAAACAGGGCGTGATCGTGCAGTTTTTTGGCCAGGTTTTCGGCTTCATAGTCGGCATCATTCAGGCTAAATACCTGTGCGGTACCGGTTTTACCGGCCATTTTGAAGGGCAGGTTTTGACCGTGACGGCGAGCTGTGCCTCGCGGGCCATGCATCACGCTCTTCATGGCATCAATTGCTTTTTCCCAGTTGCGGTAATCTTTAATCTCCACCTGTTCGGGCGCTTCAAGCTGCGCACCACGTAGCAGGTGCGGTTTGATGATTTTACCGCCGTTTGCCAGGATTGCGGTGGCTTTGGCCAGCTGCAGTGGGGTGGTTAAGTTGTAGCCCTGACCGATGGAGCTGATAATGGTTTCACCTCGATACCACGGCAGACCTTTGGCCTCTCGTTTCCACTTTTGTGAAGGCAGAATGCCTTTGGATTCGCCGTGCATATCAATGCCGGTGACTGCTCCGAAGCCAAACGGGGCCATGGTATCGTGAATGGCATCAATCCCCATGTCCAGACTGAGTTCATAGAAGTAGGTATCGCACGATTGAGCGATGGCGGCTTTCATATCAACCAGACCATGGCCGGTGCGCTTCCAGTCGCGATAACGGCGGCCCTTATATTCAAAGTAGCCGGGATCATAGATCTTTTTGTAGGGTGAAATGTAGTCGTTCTCGATGGCGCCCAAGGCCACAAACGGCTTGATGGTTGAGCCGGGAGGGTATTTACCATTGATACCGCGGTTGATAAACGGTTTGTTGGGGTCGTTTAACAGTGCCGAGTAGGAGGCCTGGTCAATGCCGTCGACAAACAGGTTTGGATCGAAGTTAGGCATACTGACGTAGGTCAGAATTTCACCGTTCTGTGGATCAATGGCAATAATCGAGCCGCGTTTGTGTTCGGTAAACAGCGATTCGGCATACTGCTGCAGTTTGATGTCGATGGTAAGCTGAATGTCTTCACCCGGCGTGGCTGGCAGGGTCTCCAGTTTTCGCAGTACACGACCACGCGCATTGGTTTCAATTTGCTGAATGCCCGGCTGACCGTGCAGTTTGCTCTCATAGAACTTTTCAATACCGGATTTGCCAATAACATCGGTGCCGCGGTACTCACTCTGATCGAGTTTTTGTAACTCTTTGCTGTTAATGCGGCCGACATAACCCAGTGCGTGCACGGCATTTTCACTGAAGGGATAGGTGCGTTTCAGGCGCGCAGTCAGGCTGACACCACTCAACAGGTGGCTCTGTACTGCAAATTGTGCCGCTTCCTCTTCGGTTAAGCTGTAGGGCAGAATCAGGGTTTTCGAGCGGCTGGTTTGTCGCAGTTTTTTAAAGAATTTTTGACGTTTTTTTTCCGACAGGCCTGGCAGTAAATCAGCCAGTTTTTGTTCTACAAAGGCAAGATCTGAGATTTTTTCACGCGTCAGTTTCAGGGTGAAAACCGGCTGGTTGTCCGCCAGTAACACCGAGTTACGGTCATAGATTTTACCGCGGGTTGGCGGCAGCGTTTCCACCGAGATGCGGTTGTCCTCTGCCAGCAGTTGATAGCGTTCATAGTCAATCCACTGCAGATAAGCCATGCGGCCGATCAGAATGGCAAACAGAGTCAGAACAAACAGCATGCCGAATATCAGGCGATTGCGGAAAAGGCGTTTTTCAGTAAAGGCTTCCGCATCACTGTTAAATTCAAGGTTCTGGTTCATGCTGATACCTTAATGCAGAACCAGTTTTTGAGTTAACCAGCGCAGTAGCAGGGCAAGGAAGGGCCAGACCAGCATAGCCACTGCCGGCATCGACCAGTATAGAGACAGTTGTCCTGATTCCAGACTGGGTGAGAACATAACCAGCGATAAAAACTGATAGAGCAGCAGATAGAAACCGATGACCAGCGCCTGTTGCAGTACCGAGTGCGAGCGAAACAGCAGGCGGTAACGCAGCATAATAAAGGTCAGGACAATAAAGATCATTGCATGGGCGCCCAGAGTGGTTTGCAGCATGGCATCCATCATTAGCCCTAATACAAAGGCGGAGATAAAGTGTGTGTTCTTAATAAACTGTGCCGCCCAGTACATCAACGTCAGCAGGGTAAAGGGCGGAGCCAGCAGACTGCTCTGCTGCATCAGCATCATGGTATCGATAATCAGCGCGATGATATAGGAGGTAAATACCAGCCAGCGCGCTTGCGCAAACTCAATATCCATAAAACGATCAGTCACGGCTGTTTACCTCCGTTTCATTCGACAGGATCAATACTTTTTGTGCCTGGCGCAGTTGAGCAACCGGTGTGGCGATGATTTCCAGATAAGGTTCCGCTTCAAGCTCTTTGATTTTGCTGATTCTGGCAACTGGGTAACCGGCCGGAAAGACCTTGCCCAAGCCGGAGCTCTCCAGCAGGTCGCCGACTTCGACCGCACTGTTTTTAGGGATAAAGGTCAGGCTGACTGAGTCGTGTCCGGTGCCGTCTAAAATACCGCGCTGTCCGGTACGCTGGATGCGCACCGGAATTTGATGATCGGGATCGGTAATCAGCAGGATGCGTGATGAGGTCGGTGTGGTATTGATCACCTGACCCATAATCCCCTGGTCATCAATCACCACCTGCTGTCGTTCAACCCCGTCTAAGTTGCCTTTGTTCAGGGTGATAAATTGCGACAACGGATTGCTGCTGAAAAATTCAACCGTGGCGATCTGCACGCGCTTGTTATCCATCTTTCCGGTGGTACCCAGCAGCGCCTGCAAGCGATCAATTTCCAGCTCCATATTGGTGTATTGCTGCATTTTGGCTTTAAGCAGTAGCAGTTCGGTTTTAAGTTTCTGGTTCTCCAGCTTGAGTTCATCCATTGAGGTGAAGTCGGTGGTAACTAGATCATAAAACTGTTTGGGGTAGGTGGCCGCCTGTTCAATCGGCGTAAGCGTGGTAAGCAGGGCGCTACGAACGTTGCCCATAATCTGGCCGTAGTAGTCTGCTGCCATTAACGCAATCGACAATACGAATGCAATGACAAAATGCAGTCCGTCTTGTTGGGGGGAGGTCGCGTTAAGGTTGATAGCTCAATCTCCAGCAGATTAGAATCGTCTGGCTAAATGAGCCTGTTGCTCTGGGAAGACCCGTTTAGCCAGATGTGAGGTTGCTATTATTCAAATGAAAAAACGTCTAAGCCTTTTTCATCCATTAACTCCAGGGCGCGTCCGCCACCGCGAGCCACACAGGTCAGCGGGTCATCGGCGATAATCACCGGAATCCCAGTCTCTTCAGAAAGCAGAGTGTTCAGGTTGCGCAGTAAAGCACCACCACCGGTTAAGACAATACCGTGTTCGGCAATATCTGCACCCAGCTCAGGCGGTGTGTTTTCCAAAGCGGTACGCACGGCGCTGACAATCGCTGAAAGTGGCTCTTGTAACGCTTCTAACACTTCATTGCTGTTCAAGTTGAAACGACGTGGTACCGCCTCGGCGATATTGCTGCCGTGAACTTCCATGGTATCCGGCTCCACTTCATGGTAAGCGGTACCGATGGTTTTCTTGATCTTTTCAGCAGTACTTTCACCGATCACCATACCGTAGTTACGACGCACGTATTTGATAATGGCATCATCAAAGCGGTCACCACCGACTTTAACCGAATCCGACCAGACAATCCCGTTTAGCGACAGGGTGGCAACCTCAGTGGTTCCACCTCCGATATCGACCACCATAGAACCGGTTGGTTCACTGACCGGCATGCCGGCACCAATCGCAGCCGCCATTGGCTCTTCAATCAGGTAGACATCACGCGCACCGGCACCGGCGGCTGATTCACGAATTGCACGACGCTCAACTTGGGTCGAGCCACAAGGTACACACACCAAAACACGCGGGCTTGGCTGGAAAAAACGCGCTTCATGCACTTTACGAATAAAGGATTGCAGCATCTTTTCGGTCACTTCAAAGTCGGCGATAACGCCGTCTTTTAACGGGCGAATGGTTTGAATGTCCTGGTTCTCTTTACCCAGCATCAGCTTGGCGTTTTCACCAACGGCAACAATCGAACGGCTGCTTGAGCCACGGCGGTTGTTGCGAATAGATACTACAGAAGGTTCGTTAAGAACCATGCCTTTACCGCGCACGTAAATCAGTGTGTTAGCGGTTCCCAGATCGATTGAAAGATCGTTGGAGAATAATCCCATTAATTTGCGAAACATGTCATCCAGCCCTTAAATTCGGCAAAAAATAATCAAAACATTCTATACCAACTTAGAAGTTTTAAGTAGAAAAGTTTTGGGTTCGCACTAAAAAAAATTGATCACTGATAGTGTGGGATTTACGTGCGGCGCGATGCGGGACAAACGGGGGGCGAAACCACGCTTAATTTCTGCGGTTTTAGCCATTGAAAAATGCGCTTTTCTCTTTAGTGAAAAGCCAAAATGTGGTATTTTACTCTGTTTGAATTTTTATATAAGTGTTGCGGGCTTAGAAGCTAAGTCCGTGGTCAGTTCCGACTAGGAGAGATGTGTGTCTTTAGGAAAAACGGAAGTGGAATATATTTCACGTTTGGCTGCCATTGCGGTTGATGAGCAAGAGGTAGACGAGGTAGCCGGTAAACTTTCTAATATTTTAGATCTGTTTTCGCAAATGGAAGCGGTGGATACCGAAGCGGTGGCGCCTATGGCTCATCCGTTGGATCAGGTTCAGCGTTTACGCCCGGATGAGGTGACTGCGACGAATCAACGACAGAAACTGCAGACGGTTGCGCCAGCAACAGAGCAAGGTCTGTATTTAGTTCCGCAAGTGATTGAGTGAGAGTGAAGACCGAAATGCACAATTTAACCATTAAACAAATGAGCGAAAAACTGCACGCAGGAGAGATTACCTCGGTGCAACTGACGCAACACTATTTAGACCGAATTTCAAAGTACGATGCAGAGCTGAATGCGTTTGTCACGGTCACGCCGGAGTTGGCGATGGCGATGGCGGAAGAGGCGGATAAGAAACTGGCTGCCGGTGAAGCGGAGCTGTTAACCGGAATTCCGGTAGCGCATAAGGATATCTTCTGTACCGATGGCGTTAAGACTTCATGCAGCTCTAAGATGCTGGATAACTTTATCGCCCCTTACGATGCGCATGTAGTGACGCAGCTGAAAAAGGTCGGCATGCCAATTTTGGGTAAAACCAATATGGATGAGTTCGCCATGGGCTCATCTTCTGAGAGCAGTTACTATGGCCCAACTAAGAACCCTTGGGATCATAAAGCGGTTCCGGGTGGTTCATCCGGTGGCGCGGCCGCAGTGATTGCGGCGGGCTTGGCACCGATGGCAACCGGTACCGATACCGGTGGTTCAATTCGTCAGCCAGCCTCTTTCTGCGGTATTACCGGAATCAAGCCGACTTACGGTTCGGTTTCTCGTTTTGGAATTATCGCTTATGCCTCCAGCTTTGATCAGGCCGGTCCAATGACGCGTAGCGCGGAAGATTCAGCGTGGATGCTGAACGCCATGGCCGGTTTTGATGAGCGCGATTCAACCAGTCTGCAGCGTGACGCAGTTGACTATACCGCTGAGCTGAATAACTCGCTGCAGGGCTTGAAGGTTGGGGTTCCAGCTGAGTACTTTGGTGAAGGTTTGGATCCGCAGGTTGAAAAGATCGTGCGTGATGCGATTGCCGAAGTACAGACGCAGGGTGCCGAGATTGTAGAAGTACACCTGCCGAATAAGGACCTGGCGGTTCCGTCCTATTATGTTTTGGCACCGGCGGAAGCGTCGTCTAACCTGTCACGTTTTGACGGTGTGCGTTTTGGTTACCGTTGTGAACAGCCGAAAGATCTGCAAGACCTGTATATGCGTTCGCGTTCAGAAGGCTTTGGTGCCGAGGTGAAGCGCCGTATTATGGTGGGGGCTTACGCGCTTTCCAGTGGTTTCTATGATGCCTACTATCTTAAAGCGCAAAAATTACGTCGCATGGTGCGTGATGACTTTACTCAGGCCTTTGAAAACTGTGATGTGATTATGGGGCCGGTAGCGCCGACTCCGGCCTTTAATATTGGTGAAAAGACCGATGATCCAACCAGTATGTATCTGGCGGATCTGTATACGATTCCTGTTAACCTGGCAGGCCTGCCGGGAATTTCCGTTCCGGCCGGTTTTGCGAATGATCGTCCTGTGGGTCTGCATATTGTTGGGCCGTATTTTAGTGAAGCGAAGTTGTTGAATATTGCCCATCAGTATCAGCAAGTAACTGACTGGCACACCAAAACGCCAGCACAATACCAATAAGCAGGAGCAGAGAGATTATGAGTTGGGAAGTTGTGATTGGTTTAGAGATTCATGCTCAGTTAACCACCAAAACCAAAATATTTTCAGGGTCGTCGATCGCTTATGGTGCCGAGGCGAATACCCAGGCCAGTAATATCGATTTAGGTATGCCGGGCACACTGCCGGTGCTGAATGTCGGTGTGATTAATAAGTCGATCGCTTTAGGTTTGGCGCTGGATGCAGAGATCGGACGCAAGTCGGTGTTTGATCGTAAAAACTATTTCTATCCGGATCTGCCAAAAGGTTATCAGACTACACAGTTGGATCTGCCGATTGTCGGCCAGGGAACCCTGGAGATCGAAGTCGATGGCGAAAAGAAAACCATCGGTGTGACGCGTGCTCACCTGGAAGAGGATGCAGGTAAATCGAGCCACGGTATTGTACCGGGTATGAGTGGGATTGACTTGAACCGTGCCGGTACTCCGCTGTTGGAGATTGTATCTGATCCGGATATGTCATCCGCTCAGGAAGCGGTGGCTTATGCGAAGAAGATGCATGAACTGGTGCAATACTTAGGTATTTGTGACGGTAACATGCAGGAGGGGTCATTCCGTGTTGACTCCAACGTCTCTGTGCGTCGCCCGGGTGAACCTCTAGGAACCCGTACCGAGCTTAAAAACATCAACTCCTTCAAGTTTATTGAGAAAGCGATCGAGTTTGAGATCGACCGTCAGATTGAGCTGATTGAGAGCGGCGGCAGTGTAGTGCAAGAGACGCGTCTGTATGACTCGGAGAACAACACTACGCGTTCAATGCGTTCTAAAGAGGAAGCCAACGACTACCGTTACTTCCCATGTCCGGACCTATTACCGGTGATTATCACCGAAGAGGACATTGATGCGGTCAGAGCGATTATGCCGGAACTGCCGGATGCCAAACGTGCGCGTTATGTGTCTGAGTTTGGTCTGAGTGAGTATGACGCCGGTGTGTTAACTTCATCACGCGATATGGCAGAGTTCTTTGAAGCCCTAGTGGCCAATACCGATGGTAAAGATGCCAAGTTGTGTGCCAACTGGATGACCTCCGGTTTTGCCGCGGCGTTAAACAAAGACGGCTTAAGCGTTGCAGAGTCGCCAATCTCGGCTGAGCAGTTAGCAGGGATGTTGAAACGTATTATGGATAACACCATCTCCGGTAAGATCGCCAAGCAGGTGTTTGAAGCGATGTGGAATGGCGAAGGTTCGGCCGACGAGATTATCGACAGCAAAGGCTTGAAGCAGATTACTGATTCTGGTGCGATCGAAGCGCTGGTGGATGAAGTGTTAGCCAATAACCCATCGCAAGTGGAGGCCTATAAAGGCGGCCAGGAGAAGATGATGGGCTATTTTGTCGGTCAGGTAATGAAAGCCTCTGGCGGACAGGCCAACCCGGGTCAGGTTAACCAGATCTTGAAAGCCAAATTGAGCAGTTAAAACTCAACAGGCCTGCTTAAATTAGTATTAGCAGGCCTGGCGCTTTTTTAGAGAAATTGACCAACAACATTAAATAAGGCTTGAAAGGTCATAAAAAAACCTTATAGTTGTTTATGTACAGATTCAATCACGTTCTTTAGGAGAAAAAAATGAAACGTATTGGTTTATTTTTATTAACAAACATCGCTGTAATCGCTGTTGCGATGCTGGCGATGAATATTTTGGGTGTAGGCAGCTACATGGAAGGCACCAGCCTTAACCTGAATAACCTGTTTATGTTTGCCTTGATCTTTGGTTTTGCCGGATCGTTTGTCTCTTTGGCGATGTCAAAGTGGATGGCAAAAATGTCGACCGGTGCGCAAGTTATTGAAACACCGCGTAACGCCGATGAAAAATGGTTGGTGGATACGGTTGCTGCTCAAGCGGCTAAAGCGGGCATTAAGTCTCCAGAAGTGGCGATCTATGACTCGCCTGAGCCAAACGCCTTTGCCACGGGTATGACAAAAAACAACTCTTTGGTCGCGGTTTCAACCGGCCTGATGCGCAATATGCGTCAGAACGAAGTGGAAGCGGTACTGGGTCACGAAGTGGCGCACGTTGCCAATGGTGACATGGTGACGATGGCTCTGCTACAGGGTGTATTGAACACTTTCGTTATCTTCTTCGCCAAGATCGTTGCTTATGTGGTGGATCGTGTGATTCTTAAAAACGAAGAGGAAGGTCACAGCTGGACATTCATTATTGTGGATATCGTGGCACAGATCCTATTCGGTATTCTGGCGAGTATTATCGCGATGAAGTTCTCCCGTTACCGTGAGTTCCACGCCGATAACGGTGGGGCTTACCTGGCCGGTAAAGAGAACATGATTGCTGCATTGCGTCGTCTACAGTCTATGCAGCCGGGTGAACTGCCTGACCAGATGGCTGCATTTGGTATCTCTGCCAAGAAGTCCTCTTTCGGTGATCTATTCAAGTCGCATCCGGATATTCAAGACCGTATCGACGCGCTGGAAGCAACACCACAAGAGAAGTTAAAAGTAGC
>CAZNML010000037.1:0-3714 GCA_964574275.1 uncultured Thiosulfatimonas sp.
GTAACCGGCTCGGTCGGGGTGATCTCCATCAGTGCCGACCTCTCCGGCATTATGCAAAAGGTCGGTGTCGGGGTGAATATCTATAAAACCGGTGACAGCAAAGATATGGGCTCGCCCTACCGGGCGGCCAATGCGGTCGATCAGACCCTGTTTCAGAATCTGGTGGAACAGATGGCTGAGCGTTTCTATCAGATTGTGCAAAATAAACGTCAGTTAAGTGATCAGGCGATGCAGGAGATTAAGAGCGCTCGCATCTATAGTGGCACTGCGGCACAACAAGCCGGCCTGGTGGACTCTTTAGGTTATCTGTCGAGTGCCACTCAATCAGCGTGTGAGCTGGCGGGAGAGAAGAAGTGCCAGGTGGTGACCTATCGTTATCAAAAAAACCATAACGCCACCCGTTACTCTCCCACTATGAGTGCGCAGCAGCAGGCGGCGCAGATGTCACTGTTGAAGACGCCGTTATTAGACAGCGCGCTCAATATTCAACCCGGTATGTACTATCTCTATCTGCCTTAACTGAGGGCATGCTGCTGACAGCAATTATTGAGTGATGCGGGTGACCACGATCTCGACCCGGCGGTTCTGCTGCTGGTTGCGGGTGATGGCGACACCATTGGCATCTCGGTTGGGCAACTTGGGTCGACTGTCGGCATAACCGATCGCTTTTAACTGCTCCTGATTGATGCCCGCCTGTGCAAACAGCTCCAGTACCGAAATTGCGCGTCCGGTGGACAACTGCCAGTTGGAGGGGAAGCGCTCATTGCTGATCGGCACATCATCGGTATGGCCCTCAATTTCAATGGTGTAGTTTTGAAATGGGTAGGCTTTGATCTGCTGCGCTAGGTCATTAATCAGGCGCGTGGATTCAGGCCCGATATTGGTGGAGGCGGTGGCAAACAGCAACTCACCGGGCAGATCCAGCTTGAGCATATTATTAGTCAAACTCAGCGTCTTTATCGGATCAATGGCGTGCTGATCCAGAACATTTGTCAGCGCATTCTGTAGCTCAAGCAGCGGGTTTGGTGCCTCCTTCTCCTTTTTCTTGAAGATGGTCTTATCCAGTGACTCCTGCAGAGCTTCAAATTTGGCCTGCTGCACCTCGGTAACGGAGAACAGCAGAATAAAAAACGCCAGCAGAATGGAGACAATGTCGGCATAGGTGATGAGCCAGTCCGCTTCATGGGTATTTGGTTTTTGGACTGCGTGCATGATCAGCTGCGGTTTTCGTCGTGTGCGTTTGCCGGGCGAGGGTCTATTTTGCGCTGCGATCTGGGGATCGGGTTTGCGCTCCTCTTTTTTGTGAGGCCGCTGGTTCACAGAGGGCGGCAGAGGGTAGTGGTGCGGGCTTTCCATTAGCGTTCCGCTCTTCTGAACTGAAATTCAGGCTCAAGGAAAGAGTTCATGGAGTCCTCAATGTGAGACGGGCTGCTGCCCTCTGACAGCAGGACCACGCCTTCGGTCAGGATCTGGTTACGATAAAACTCCAGCTCCTGCCTCTGTTCTACCTTTCTGGCGGCGGGCTTGAATACCAGTTGTGCCATCAATACGCCATACAGGGTGGTTAACAGTGCCACCGCCAGACCGATACCGATCTGCTCCGGATCGCTGTCAATATTATTGAGCATAATAATCAGCCCGACCAGGGTTCCAATCATGCCGAAAGCGGGCGAGGCGGAAGCCATAGACATCAGCACATTGGCCTGCGTCATATTGCGATAATAGAAAGACTGCTGCGAGTTCTCCAGCAGCACCCGCAGTTTATCTCCGCGGTAGCCGGAGAGCAGAAAGATAAACGACTGACCCAGAAAACTGTTGTCGTCCTCATCAGACAGCGCCACCGTCTCCTCCAGTTTGCGTAAACTCTCTTTGCGGATAATTTTCGACCAGTCGATCAGGACGCCAACATCTTCATACAGGGTGCGCGGGTCGACTTTGGCGGTCATCAAAGTGGCGGCAATCTCTTTAAAAGCGAGCGACACATTGTGGCCTTCAAATGAGATCATCGCCACCGCAATGGTGCCGCCCAATACAATCAGCAGACTGGAAACGCTGAAGAACATCAGGTAGTTATCGGTATTGATATAGATGGCCAGAGAGAACAGCCCCAGCCCAAGTAAGAATCCGAATAGAGCGGTATAAGAGATACGCATTAAACAACCTATTAACCTAAAGTATGGATTTAAGTGTAGTACACCTTTGATATAAAAGGCAATCTTGCCTTTTTTGTCTTAAGCAAAAGCTGTTCCTATTTGCAGGATTTAGCGTCGGCACGCTTAAACATATTTTGAAAAGCCTGTTTGCGGTAAGTTGCCTGGCGGTACTTTTCCGGCTGTGGCTGAATGAGGTAGACATAATCACCGACGAGATAGTCATCGGCCTCGACTTTGGGTTGCTGTGGGCTCTCTGTATAGATTGGGCTGATGACTTTTATGTTCAAGTTCGGTTTGAGTTTTTGCAGTGCCGCCACCGTGCCTAAGCCGTGGTTACTGTGAAAAGCGCCATTGGTGTGGATCAGTTGATGGTCTGGATAATTTTGCAGTGCTTTAAGAATGCTTTCCGCCATGGTGTTGTCACGCATCAGTTGTGCCAGATAGCTGCGTTCCGCTTTAGCGGGATCCAGATGGCGGCCGCCTTGCAGATAATCGTTAAACATTTCGCGGTAATTGTCGATCTCGGTAAACGGGGAGGAGGCGATCAATGTTTTTTCTTCCGCGCTCAGCTTTGTTATATAGTCCGCTCCCTGGCGGCCAATACAACGCACCGTGTCCGCCGGAGCATTGGCGGCAATCACCGGCAGAAAACGCTGTTTGGCAAACTCCACCAGGGGACGATAGGAGGCGCGGTAGTTCTCCCAGGCGGGGGCCTCATTGATCAGATAGGTTTCACCGACCTCATCATCCAGATAACGCTCCAGGATTGACTGTTGGTCGCGATTGAACTGCTCCATCGACAGAATCTGTTTAGGGTTTTGCTGATAGAGCAGGCTCTGCAGCTGTGCCTGTAACAGGTGTGAGGCGTGGTTGCCGTGAAATTCGCCAATAAAGATGACATCGACTGTTTTTAACTGCTGTGTCAGCTGCAGCAGGGTGACCGGCTGTTGTGTCTGACTGTTGAGCAGCACATAGTCGTAAGCGGTTTGCATGGCGGGCAGCGCAGCTTCGGTTTTAGCTTTGTCAGTCTGCGGTAGCAGAGCGCAACCTGTCAGTGCCAATAAACTCAGCAGCATCAGCGGCAGTGTTAAAATCGATTTAAATGTCATTTTTAACCGCCTTCAACCGTCATTCACCAGGCCTGACCAATTTACTGTTCGCCGCATTTGCCAAGCTGCGGCATGCCGTGAAACGCCTCCGGTTTTTGGGCAATACCGGAGTCGATCGCCGCCTTGGCCACCGCCTGTGGGATCACATTGATCAAACGCGGATCGGTGGGTTTGGGAATAATATAGTCCGCGCCAAACTCCAAACTCTCCAGACCGTAAGCTTTGCACACCTCTTTGGGCACAGAGCATTGAGCCAGTTTCTGCAGGGCGTGCACGGCGGCCACCTGCATCGGCATATTGATATCGGTGGCTCGTACATCCAGCGCACCGCGGAAGATATACGGGAAGCCCAGTACATTATTAACCTGATTGGGGTAGTCGCTGCGCCCGGTTGCCATAATCAGATCATCTCGGGTTTTATGCGCCAGATGCGGGTCGATCTCCGGATCGGG
>CAZNML010000037.1:3814-17406 GCA_964574275.1 uncultured Thiosulfatimonas sp.
GCCATTAGCAGATTCATGGAGGCGATCCCGGCCGCACCGGCACCGACGCAGACAATGCGTGCCCGATCTATGGTTTTATGCTGTAATTGCAGAGCGTTGAGCAGGCCTGCGGCGGCGACAATGGCGGTGCCGTGCTGATCGTCATGAAACACCGGAATATTCACCTTGGCTTTTAGTGCCTGCTCCACCTCAAAGCACTGCGGTGCGGCGATATCTTCAAGATTGATGCCGCCAAAGGTGGGGGCGATATTGGCAATGGTCTGCACCAGTTCCTCAGTGTCCAGGCAGTCGACCTCAATATCAAAGACATCAATATTGGCAAAACGTTTAAACAGCATGCCCTTGCCTTCCATCACCGGTTTACTGGCCAAGGCTCCGGTATTGCCCAGCCCTAATACCGCCGTGCCGTTAGAGATCACCGCCACCAGATTGCCTTTACCGGTATAGCGATAGGCCTCTTCCGGATGCTTTTCAATCTCTCGTACCGGCTCCGCCACACCGGGGCTGTAGGCCAGACTCAAGTCGCGTTGCGTTTCGCACGCTTTAGTCAGTGCGGTTTCCAGCTTTCCAGGAAGCGGGCGTTCATGGTAGTGCAGGGCGTCTTGGCGTAAATCACTCATAGGAACCTCTTCGGTGATGGTTATTTAAAGCATCGGTGCATGGCATAGATTGTAAAACAATGTGCCTTGAAAAGCGCCGGATTTTAATTAAGTTGCCGTGGCAACAGAGGCTCAGTATTGATAGCAGGCCTGCTCGCTTAACCTTAAGTTATTGATTGTATTTATCTATTTTTCACCAATCCAATGCTTGGCTTATAAGTAAAAGTAATAGTTTACTGGAGTAGCTTTTGCTATATTGAGTAGACATAGATGCATACAAGTGATGTCTTATGGCTTCGACTCTACAAAATGGCAATATCGAGATTATGCTGCGCGCTTTGGAGCAGGTGCAGGATGCGGTGTTTCTGACGGACTCTCGCGGTTACCTGCTGTATGTCAATGCAGCGGCTGTAAAACTCACCGGTCACTCTGAGCTGGAGCTACTGCATAAAAATGTTACCGATTTTGACCTGAAACCCTCTGCACGTCACTGGGATACGATCTTCTTACATCTGCGTAAACGCAATGATATGACGCTGCACTTTAATCTGCAGCGCTCGGATGGATCTTCGGTTCCGATTGAGATCAATGCCAGCTATGTGAAACTGGATGACAGTGAGTACGCAGTGGGCATCGCTCGCGATGTCAGTCGACAGTCGAAGCAGATGGCGTTGAATGCTTTACAGCGTAAGTTGTCTGAAATAATAGGCGAAGAGGATCTGAAAAACGTACTGCGTTATGGTCTAGACCAGGCAGAGAAGTTGACGCAGAGTAATATCGGTTTTTTTCATTTTGTTGAAAACAGTGAGCAGAGCATCTCTTTACAGGTCTGGTCAACCAATACTCAACAGCATATGTGTTTTGCTCAAGCGGATGCTCACTATCCGGTGGCAGATGCTGGGATCTGGGTAAAGAGCATCTTTAGCAAACAGCCCTATGTCTGTAATGATTATGCAGCACATCCGCATAAGCGAGGTTATCCATCCGGGCATGCCGAACTTCACCGTTTCGCCACCGTGCCTTTGCTGCAGCAGGGCGAAGTGGTCGCCATTATGGGGGTGGGTGAAAAAGCCTGTGACTATGATGATGAAGATATCTCTTTGCTGGAGAGTGCTATTGAGATCATCTATGGCGCCTATCAGCGCCACCAGGCGGAGAAGAAGATCGGCTATATGGCCTATCATGACTCCTTGACGGGGTTGCCTAACCGCCATCTGCTGATGGCGAGTCTGAATCGAGCCATTGCCAGATATAAGCGGACACAAGAAAGCTTTGCGGTCTGTTATCTGGATATTGAGGGTTTTAAACAGGTCAACGATCTGTATGACCATCAATTAGGAGACAAGATTTTAAAGGCACTGGCAACACGCTTTACCGAGGTGTTAAGAGAGGTGGATACCGTTGCTCGCTTGGGGGGTGATGAGTTTGTTTTTATTTTCAGTAATATCAAAACACTTTCTGAGTGTGAACTGGCGTTAAAGCGCATACAACAGGTGGTGATGTTGCCTTTTGATATTAAAGGTCAGCGTGTGCACCTGTCCTCCTATATGGGGGCAACCCTCTACCCCTTAGACAAGGCGGAAGCCGAAGATCTGCTGCGCCACTCGGCTAATAGTACTTATCAAGCTAAGTCGAACAGAAAGTGCGCGTTCAATATCTACGATCCGCAGACGGCAGAACAAAAGCAGCACCATCAGAATCGGGTAGAGGAGTTCTCACATGCCCTGTTAGGTGATGAGTTACGCCTCTATCTACAGCCAAAAATTGATCTGAATACATTGGCCGTGATCGGCTTTGAAGGCTTGATTCGCTGGCAGCATCCTGGTGAGGGGTTATTGACACCGGCTCACTTCTTGCCTGCCCTGCACGGTACGGTGCAGGAGATTATGCTGGGTGAGTGGGTGGTCGAGCAGGCGATCAAGCAGCTGCAGATGTGGCAAGCTGCAGGTTTAAATCTGAGTTTGAGTATCAATATCAGTCCTAAGCAGATTCAGCGAAAATCCTTTAGAGAGTTTGTGCTGTCGATATTAGAGAAGACGCCATCAGGCATCGCCGAGCATTTAGAGATTGAGTTATTAGAAGATTCGGATGTGGAAGATGGTCATGAGACCGCAGAAAATATGCACGCGCTGAAATCGCAGGGGGTTAAGTTTTTACTGGATGATTTTGGTACCGGTTACGCCTCTTTAGCGCACTTCTATGATCTGCCGTTTGATGTGCTGAAAATTGATCAGGATTTCGTTAAGCAGATGCTGGATCGTAACGATAACCTGGATATTGTCGAAGGGGTGTTGAAACTGTCAGAAGCGATTCAGCGTCCGGTTGTAGCCGAAGGGGTGGAGTCGATCGAGATCGGTTTTATGTTAATGAAAATGGGCTGCCACTATGCTCAGGGTTACGGCATTGCCAAACCAATGCCGATGGAGGCGGTAACCGGCTGGCTAGAGAGCTGGAATGGGGTCAATCCATGGCATGATCTGCAGGCGGAGTTGCAGGATGAAAATCACCGCTATGACCTGGGGGTGGCGATTTTCAGCCATCGCTGGTGGGTACGTGCGATTAAGTTACATTTGCAGTCAGCCACTGAAGAGGCGTCGTTGAATGGTGTAGCGGCGATGCCGGAGCTGGATGAAAGCCGCTGTCAGTTTTTCCGCTGGTATCGGGGAATCGGTCTGAGCCGTTATAGTGAGCAGCCCGGTTATGCCTTTCTGCAAGGAGGGCATCATGAACTGCATGAGCTGGCCAAAGCCGTCAAAGCGTGCGCTGATATTGGCGATTATGAGCAGGCCTGGCATATTTTTGCAAGACTGCAGCGCCTGAGTGAGGAGTTAATTAATACTTTGAAAAAGTTGGAGCAGGGTTATTAACGCAATTTGGTCGTCATCTGATCGGTGAGTTTGCAGGTCTCTATTATGGTTTTTTCGGAGTGTACTCCTGAATGAATTTACGCTGCAGTTCATCCAGTGCGCTGAGGATTTTATCACGCAGATTAAGCAGGTTATCGATCTGCTCTTTGGCTGTTTGGGTGTCACCGGCCTGTTTCAGCTGATACATTTTGCGGCCAATATGATGCACCTCCCGGTGAATATTTTCGATCTGCTGGAACACCTTTAAATGACCGTAGTTTTCCATGCCGACACCGTAGTACCACTGGCCAAAGCGGCAACTGTATTCATCTTTCAACTGTTCTGGATCCGCTTCAATATTGTTATCACGCAGAGTCACCAAAACCTGTTCGATCCAGATAATATGATCACTTTTGGCAATCAGTAGCGGAAAGTCTTTGCTGTCCCATAAAGCATCGGCCCACAACGACCAGCTGGGATCGGGGATAAAGTCTTCAGCCCAATTGATGACCTCCGCACCGGGCATCGGTTTGGCGATGCCAAAGCCTTGAGCCAGATTGCAGCCATAACGCAGCAGGACGATGCCGTGTTCAATGGTTTCCACCCCTTCTGCCACCACGGTCAGGTTAAACACTTTGGTCAGGTTAATGGTCGCTTCCACCACCTGCATCTCATCGGGATGAGACAGCATGGTTTGAATGAACATCTTGTCAATCTTAACGGTGTCAAACGGCAGGTGTTTCAGATAGGCGATGGAGGAGTAGCCGGTACCAAAATCATCCAGAGAGAGTTTGAGCCCCAGCGCTTTTATTGAACTCAAAATCGATTTGGCCTGCGCAAAATCCGAAATGGCAATGGATTCCAACAGCTCAAGTTCAAAGCTGTGTGGCGGCAGTTCGGGGGCGGTTTTCAATGTCTCTTCTAAAAATGGCAGAAAACTCTCATGATGGAAGTGGCGGTTGGAGACGTTGATGGAGACCGGCCAGTTGTAACCTAAAGCGCAGCGTTGCTTGGCCTCTAACACGGCCTGTTTCATCACCCAGCGATCCAGTTCAATAATGACATGGGTGGACTCAATAGTCGGCAGAAAATCGGCAGGCAGCACCAAGCCGTTTTCTGGGTCACTCCAGCGCACTAACGCCTCCAGGCCGGTAATTTTACCGGTTCTTAAGTTCACTTTGGGCTGATAGAATAGCGTCATCTCCTCATTTTTAATGGCATTGGAGATTCTGACCAGCATTTTTTGATGCGACAGTGTTTTCTGGTAGTCCGAGTGAGAGAAGTACTTTATATTCGGATAGTTTGGCAGTTTGGCCAGATACATAGCGTGGTCGGATTGACGTAATAGCGCGTCCAGTTCATTGAACTCTTCGCTGTATTGAGAGACCCCCAGGCTGCAAGAGATCTCAATTGGCACCGGGCTGGCATTGAGTACATAGGGCGATTCCAGCTGCTGTAACATCTGCTCAATGCGGGCTTCCAATTTGCTCTGGTTGTTGGCGATCAGTAGGATAGCAAATTCATCTCCGCCTAATCTGGACACGGTTTCATTGCTGTTAACGGCGCCTTGCAGGCGATGTGCCAGTGCAATCAGCAGTTCGTCGCCGGCAGCATGGCCATAGTGATCATTAATCCCCTTAAAATTATCCAGGTCTAAAAAGCCAATGTAGATATTGTGTGGGTCTTCAATCTCATTGACGGTCTGGTTAAAGATATTGGTGAAGTGATAACGGTTGGGGAGCTGGGTCAGTGGGTCGCATTTGACTAGGTGTTCCAGTGTGTTGATCAACTGCTTTTTTTCAGCAACATCTCGAATAGAGAGCAGAATGTTCTTTTTATCCGGCAGCAGTGCCAGTGAGATATCAACCGAGCTGGTTTGGTCATTTTTTAACAGGCATTGGGTTTTGAAGTGTTCGACATAACCGCTACGCACAACCTCCTCGATGACTGAGTGTAAGGCTTGAGTATTTTCCGGGGCCGTTAAATTAAGACAGCTTTGCTGTAGCAGCTGTTCACGCGTAAACCCCGACAGGCGCAAATAGGCCGGATTACAGTCTAAAAAGTTGGTATCAAGATCGATAATGGCGATACCATCTTTAGACAAGTTAAACAGGGTTTCAAACTTGTCTTTACTGAATGATTCCAATAGAGTCATTGATATCCGCTTTCTATAATATTCATACAAACATAGTACGTAGTATAAGTATGTTTTGGGGTAATGTCACTTATGTTGTTGAGCTGACTGCTTTGGCGCATAACGGCTCGCTTAAATGTCAGAGGTTATTAATAAAATCAATGCGCTTTAATCAGCTTTAATTGGGAAAAAATCACGAATTGTTTTAATCTAAAAAATCACGAATAAAGAAGGTGTTGCTATGCTGAATTTTTCCTCGCTGTTTGCATTAATGGCCTGTCTGCCAATGTCGGTTATGGCCAACCCCTTTAATGCGCCTTATGCAGGTCCTGGCTATTATGCGCCGCCGCCTGCTCCCTATCAGAGTAACCGTAACAGTGGTTTTGGTGAGTGGAAAAACTGGATGCAGAATCAGTTACAGGGGCGTAACTGGCAGCAGGGGGATGGTAATATTTTTAAGGATGCCAAAGGCTTTTATAAGTGGATGGGCAACGGCAATACCCGCTACAAGTTCTATTTCAATGTTGATTTTCAGGTCGAGATGGACGCCTGGTTAAGAGCGAAAAATCGCCAGAATGCCCGTAATAACTTAAACCATCAGCAGCGCTGGCACCATCAGGGACAGGCCGCGCCCGGTTATCTTTATCGCGGCCACGGTTATTATCAGGGTCAGGTCTATCCTCAAGGTGGCTATCCACCTTATGCGCCACATTATCCACTACCGCCTCCACGTTAATCCAAGCGTGTAATTGCTCGAGTTAATCTCTCTTTTCCCTCGAAACTCAGGTGCTGTTTGTTGAAATAAACAGGCCTGTTCATTTTCAGCACAATTTTTTGATTAAACTCAGGTCCACAGACTGATTGGCGGCTCGTTCATCAGGGCTTTCAGAATATCGGTTTTGCTGATAATACCCACCAGATGATCCTGTTCATTCACAATCGGCAGGGCGCCAAGCTGATACTCGTGTAGCACGGTGGCGACTCGGCGGATATCGCTCACCGGGTCAGCAGTGATAATCTCGTTGTCGATGATCTCGGCAAGTGTTTTGTCAGGAGTCTGGTAGTTGGCATCGATGATCTCGGTGCGATTGATCATGCCAATCAACTCCAGCTGAGGGGAGACTACTGGAAACTGGTTGACCTTATGTTGAGCAAATTCTTGATAGGCGTCGGCGACCGTCGCCGAAGAGTAGATGGTTTTAACCGGGTGTGTCATCAACTGATAGGCATGAACAATAACAGTACGTTCATTGGCGTGTAGCATTTTGCGGTAGGTGGCGATGCTCTTGGCATTGGCGCTGGCCTCTTCGGCACGGATGCCCTGAATGGCCAAGGTCTCATCCTGATAAACATCCGCCTGTA
Source organism: uncultured Thiosulfatimonas sp. (assembly GCA_964574275.1). GTDB lineage: Bacteria > Pseudomonadota > Gammaproteobacteria > Thiomicrospirales > Thiomicrospiraceae > Thiomicrorhabdus. Next base: position 10,756 of record CAZNML010000037.1, read on the forward strand.
TCAGTGGTTCCCTAACGGCATGCGGTTGGCGGATCTGTTTCAGTGCTTCGAGACTGTCCCGAAAAGCGCGGCCTTGAGTGTTATAAATGGCGAACATTTTGAGCCCTGTGCCGCTGGTGCAGCAAGTCAATGGATGAAAATTTAAGTTACCGTGAATAACAAAGAATTTCAATGACTTTTCGGCGACGGGGATGAAGTGGAGGCTTGTAGAACACCTTAATCAAGCACATATTCAATCGGATTCAAGTACTGCGATACTCTGCGCAGAGATGTCATGCTGCTGTTCAAAAATATCAATGGCTGCGGTAGTTTGATTTTTAAGTGCAAAAATCTGCGCCGATTGCCACTCAATTTCAATAAAGCCTGCCCCTTGAAGGCAATAGTTTGCTAAAATACGCGGATTATTGTTATAAGGACCTTTTAAAATGAGCAACAAAAGCTATCAAATTTCAGGGACAACCGGTATTGATCAGAGCATCGAAACAGGTGTCAGCTTTGGTCACATTCAACGTAATAACCCAAAGCAGCGCATTACCGGGCGTGCGGCGCACAATGCACCAATCGATACTGAAAGTGCTTCTGAAACCGTAGTCTGTCAACCGGCAACTAAGCAGTTAGCGGAACAGTTGTTCAATAAGTGGAACGATGCTCTGCAAACTGGAAGTGCAAAAAATGTTGCTGCACTTTATGCGGAAGACGCGATTCTACTGCCAACGGTATCAAACCTGCCACGTACCACTCCGGCGGAGATTGAAGACTACTTCAATCACTTCCTGGAGAAAAAACCTTACGGAATCATTAAAGACCGTAACATTAAGCAGGGTTGTAACAAACTGACTGATGCCGGTGTTTACGATTTTGAAGTGACTGCAAACGGTAAAAAAGAGATTGTTCCAGCACGTTACACTTTCGTTTACGAATACCGTAACAACCAGTGGAAAATTGTCCATCACCACTCATCTATGATGCCGGAAGCTAAATAAAGCGATCAGCAACGACATCATCGTGATTGACGATAACAAAGGCTCCATCAGGGGCCTTTTTTATTGCCTGCAAAAAGTGTTTGCTAAAGAACTGGAGAAAAGTGGCGGGCATAAAAAAACCGGCTCGAAGATCACTTCTGAGCCGGTTCTTTTATCAACGACTAACGAATTAAGACTAAATAGTCGGTTTGTCGTATTTGTTGGTTGTTAACACATCTGCATCGGTCATGTAGGAGACGATTGGGTAACCACGCATGATATAGCTGACTAAGGTTTCTTCAATCTCTTGCGCTTTCTCTTCGGTCACCAGTGTCATAAAGAATACATTGGTTTCACCTTCAGAATGCCCATCCTGCTCACCAGAGTAACCAAAACCTCTGGCATCAAGTTGAGTATAACCGGTTACGCCAACGCGTTTTAGAACCTTAATCAACTCTCTTTCAAATGTCGCGTTTACAATAATGTGAACCGCTTTACCTTTTGCTAGCTCTACAGCCATAATTAACTCCTATTAAAGTGCCGCGTACATGTTTGTCATTTGATAGAACAGCGGAATACCGACGACAACATTAAATGGGAATGTAATACCTAGCGACAGTGTTAAGTAGTACGAAGAATTCGCTTCCGGTACACCATAACGCATAACCGGCGGTACTGCAATATAAGAGGCACTAGCCGATAGAATTGCCAATAGGAATGCGCCACCCACTGAGAAACCAAGTACAGAGATACCTACCATCATACCGATGGTTCCACCCACTAGCGGCATGATCACACCGAAAGAGACCAGTGTTACACCCGCTTGTTTTAGAGTATGCGCTTTCTTAGCCGCTTCCATACCCATATCTAATAGGAATAGACATAGAACACCCATAAAGATCTCTTGCGTGAACGGCTTAACTTTATCTAAAGCTTCAGGTGAGGCAATCGCACCGATCACCATCGCACCCAGTAGCACCACAACACTACCGTTGGTAAAGGCTTCCTGGATTAGAGGGCCCCATTCGGTTTTGACCTGCTTGGTTTCACCGGCACTCTCGGCAGCCATCTGCTTACGCACCAGAGCGGCAATAACCAGACCGAAGATAATGGCTGGTGATTCCATAATGACCATCATAATGATTGGGTAACTCTCATAGGTCACGCCGGAGACTTCAAGGAAGGCAACCGCTGTCAGGAAGGTGGCGGCACTGACCGAACCATAGTGCGCGGCAATCGCGGCCGCATCGAACTTGCTGATCTTCTTTCTAATACGGAGAATGAAGTAACCGATCAGAGGCAGTCCGAAACCAAGAATGACACCCCAGATGATACTGGAGATCGCCAGGCCAAAATCGGCACCGTTAAGCGCCATACCACCTTTAAGACCGATGGCCATCAACAGATAGATACCAATCCCTTTGGTCATCCCCTCAGGGAACTTTAAATCTGAATTAATAAACTTGGCCAATACACCAAGCGCAAAAAATAGTACTGCCGGTATTAATAAGCTATCTAATCCCATGATACTTCTCCGTTTTGATTATGTACCCCAGCTGCAATCACAGCCAGATACTTCATCTTTTTAGTTACACCGTTAAATTGTGTGACTATAAAATTTAGTTTTATAAAACCAGCGTTTTAACCAGTCACTCATTCTAACGAATTCGAACTTTAACTAAAACACTACTTTTCTTGGTGAATATCCTATCAAATTAGTAGGATATTAGTTTGGTTGCTATTATAAACAGATTTAATGATAAATAGATATTGAATATATATGGGTTTAGTATAGATATTTATCTATTAGTTAATAATAAAGATAGAGAGAATAGATAATTTTTATATAAAAAACAGTGGCTTGTGTTTTAGTGGCTTTATGAGCATAAGCCGCGTGGAGGCGCTTTAATTTAGGTTGTAAACATATCAGATTTACTGATAATGCCGGGCAAAGACGCTGGTTTATTGGTTCGCACGCTGTTCTTTTTTTATATAACAGCCATAAAACGGGCGTATCCTCTGTGCTTGTCAACGCCTGTCATTGACAGCCATCACAGACGAGGAACGTGTTTTATTTTTCAGATAATCAGTTGATTGTACAGAAGTACCCAGTGTTTTCTATCTTGTAGAATATCTATATAAAAATGAGTGTTTGATACGCAGTTTTATGGTTTAAGCGCCTTTTTGTCTGTTATAGTTAATTAACTTTCCAGTTTTGAAGCCGTGCTTAATGTCGCCACAAGCTCTGAATGACAATCTATCTATTCTGCAGGTTGCGCTTGAACAGGTGCAGGATGGCGTCTATCTAACGAATAAACAGGGTCGAATCCTCTATGTGAACAACGCTGCACAGCAGCTGTCCGGCTATGACAAGCAGAGTCTGCTGCAAAAAACCATTGCCGATATCGACTTGGAGATGACTGCCGAAACCTGGGTGCTGTTTTTCCAGCAGTTGAGAAATGTAAAAAATATGACGCTTAAGGCGCATCAACAGCACCCTGATGGCTCACTGCTGCCAATCGAATTCAAGATCAGCCACCTGTCACTGGACGGAGAAGAGTATAGTGTTGGGGTGGCGCGCGATATCACTCAGCATCAGCTCCACTCGGAGTTTTATGAACTGCAGCAACAGCTCTCGGAGATGGTTTTTGGTGAAGATGCCGACAAGCTGTTACGCTACGGGCTGGATCAGGCCGAGCGCCTGACGCAGAGCAAGATCGGTTTTTTCCATTTTGTCGAGAACAAGAGCGAGAATGTCGCCTTGCAGGTCTGGTCGAGCAATACGCTGGAAAAGATGTGTTTTGCTGAGGGTGAAGGCTTGCACTACCCGATTGCCGAAGCGGGCATCTGGGTGGAGAGCATTCACAGCAGGCAGCCCTATATCTGCAATGACTATGCGGCACACCCGGGAAAGCAGGGCTGCCCGAAGGGACATGCCGAGTTGCACCGTTTCGCCACGGTTCCTCTGTTGCAGCAGGGCGAAGTGGTGGCGATTATGGGGGTTGGTGAAAAAGCAAATGATTATGACAGGGAAGATGTCTCGATCCTGAGAACCATTATCGAGATGATCTTTGTCTACTATCAGCGCCTGCAGGCTGAACAGAAAATCGGTTTTATGGCCTACCATGATGTATTGACGGGGCTGGCCAACCGCCACCTGCTGATGGAGCGTCTGGAGCGGGCGATTGCGCTGGCGAAACGCAACCGGCGTTCGATTGGCGTCTGTTATCTGGATATTCAGGGTTTCAAGCAGATTAATGATCTCTACGATCACTCCTTTGGTGATAAGGTGCTGCAGACTTTAGCGGCGCGGCTGCAACATGAACTGCGTGAGGTAGACACCATCGCCCGTCTGGGCGGCGATGAGTTTGTGTTTGTGTTGTGCGGCATCAAGTCGGTGGCAGAGTGTGAACAGGCGCTGAAAAGAATCCAGCAGGTTTTGATGTTGCCGTTTGACATCCGCAAAGAACGTATCTATCTAGCGGCGAAAATCGGGTCGACCCTCTACCCCTTAGACGATAGTGATGCCGACACCTTATTGCTGCACGCCAAGCAGAGTGTGGAAACCGTCAAGCAGATGCCGCAGCGATTTTTCCATATCTATGATCCAACGGTTGAGCAGCAGCTGCAGCTTAACCAGGGCATGGCCAAGCGTTTTGCCAGCGCCTTGAAAGACAATGAGCTGCAACTCTACCTGCAACCCAAAATTGAGCTGAAGAGTTTGCAGGTGATCGGCTTTGAGGGTTTAATCCGCTGGCAGCATCCGCAGCTTGGTCTGCTGACACCGGATAAGTTCCTGCCCGCCTTAACGGACACGGCGCAGGAGTTCGCTTTGGGTGAGTGGGTTTTGCGTCGGGCGGTAGAGTTACTGCAGGCCTGGCAGGATGCCGGTCTTGATCTGACCATGAGTATCAATATCAGCCCACGGCAGATACAGCAGCCGGCCTTTAGTGAGTTGGTGTTGTCGGTTCTGCAGCAGGCACCGGCAGGGTTGTCACAGCGTCTGGAGATCGAGTTGCTGGAAGACGCCGATGTGGAGGATGGCCACACGGTTGCTGAAAATATGCAGGTATTGAAAGCGCAAGGCGTCAAATTTGAGCTGGATGATTTCGGTACTGGATACGCCTCGCTGGCACACTTCTATGACCTGCCGTTTGATGTGCTGAAGATTGATCAGAACTTTGTTAAACAGATGCTGGACCGGGTTGATAACCTGGATATTGTCGAAGGGGTGCTGAAGCTGTCGGAGGCGATCGAGCGTCCGGTCATTGCCGAAGGGGTGGAGTCGATCGAGATCGGTTATATGCTGATGAAGATGGGCTGCCAGTTTGCGCAGGGCTATGGTATTGCCAAACCGATGCCAGAAGATCAGGTCATCGGCTGGCTGGAGCAATGGCAGGTCAATAACCCATGGCAGGACCTTTGTTCTGAAATCCACAACGACTCCTTGCGTTATGATTTGGGTGTGGCGGTGTTCAGTCACCGCTGGTGGGTACACGCGATTGAACGTCATATCGAATTCGGTCTGAGTATGGCGGATAAGAAAGACGCCCCATCGCCGATGCCAGAGCTGGATGAGAGCCGCTGCCAGTTCTATAACTGGTATCGAGGTATTGGCCGCAGTCGTTACGGACACCAGCCTGGCTACGCGTTTATGCAGGCCACACACAATGAGTTGCATGAGCTGTCCCGCTCGATCCAGGCCTGCAGTCAGGCGGGGGATTATCAACAGGCCTGGCAGCTATTCGCTAAACTCAAACACCTAAGTAATGAGCTTATTCATCAGCTGCAAGATTTCTCCAATCATTAGCGCTTGGCCGTCTTCATTTCCAATCCGCTGCTAAAACAAAACTTATCGACAGTTCTAATAATTGCTCAGGCCCGCCAAGCACATTGTTTGCGCGGGCTTTTTATTTGAATTGTCATATAAAATTATCAGGCCTGGTCAATTCAGTATTTACCGCCAGCGAAAAAATACTCTTTGAATAAATTGAGTTAAATTCTTAGATTGAGCGGCTTTTTAATTTCGAGCATAACCTTAAGTTCATTAAATATCCGCCCCTTACTTTCTTTGCTTGCCCAAAGAAAGTAAGCAAAGAAACGGCACCCCGCAGACACAATCGATTTCACTAAGCTTGTCTGCTTGCATTCTGCGCAACTCGCTGCACTCAAACAGCTTGAATGCTTAACGCATCCTTCACTAAGTGAAAGAGCGATTGCTTACAGAGGGGAGGATAAGCGTGCAAGCCATTAATATCACACCCCGCAAGGGAGTATAAAGACCTGGTAAATACAGTCGTAACCGCCAGCGCAAAATACCCCTTGGAATAAATTGTGCAAAGTTCTTGGAGTAGCGAACGTTTAAGAAACGCTGCTGTTTGAGCGAAGTTTACGCAGCGAGTTCAGCGTTTTCAGTGAGCAAACCTAGAACTTGCCAATTTATGGAGTGGGGTTTGTTTTTTGGTTACTTTTTGCCGAATCGCAAAAAGTAACGGGAAGCCTGAATAAGAAAAGTCAGGCAGGGCACAGAAATAAAAAAGCTTCGCAACTAAACGAGTACTTTTATCGAATTAAAAGGTAACGTCCCCTTTTTACTTTTTCTGCTTGGAATAAATTGAACTCAATTTTTTTTGTTTGAGCGGCTTTTTAATTTCGAGCATAACCTTAAGTTCATTAAATATCCGCCCCT
>CAZNML010000038.1:0-4344 GCA_964574275.1 uncultured Thiosulfatimonas sp.
TTAACAATTTGGCTTACACTAAGAAGTCAATATTGTGTATCACTTAAACGAGTAACAGCCATTTATCTACAACAGTAGAAATTTATAAGGCCTGTTAATCCGTATGTCGCTTGTTCGAGTCCAGCTTGGGGAGCCAAATTCTTAAAAAGCCCTGGTCGTAAGACTGGGGCTTTTTTGTTTCTAGCTTTCTATTTTAGTGCAAATTGATCAGGCCTGATCAAATACTAACAGCCAATTACTGCCTTTCTTGAAGGTTCTAAGTTCAACGATTTTTGCTGTCTCTCTTTTGGGTTGTTTGTTGAAGCGCATATTGAAGCGTTATAGACTGAATAAAACGATAAAAACTCTGGGGGTGAAGTATGCGTGGTTTGCGTGCACTGTTTATGCTGTTTTTTCTGATGTTGCTGCCGCCTGTTCACGCTGGCGAAAATCCTTTTGTAATCAAACCGATCGCGCAAAATTTAGGCATTGTCTGGGGGATGTCGTTTGTTGATGACAAGCGGCTGATTTTTACCCAGCGCAGTGGCCAGGCGGGCTTGCTGGACGTTTCTTCTGGAAAAGTGACATGGTTAAAAGGCTTGCCAGAGGTGCATGACGAGCGTCAGGGTGGGCTGTTGGATGTGAAGGTTGCGCCCGACTATCAGCAATCAGGTTGGATCTACTTTACCTATAGTAAGCCGACGTTTGTCTCAGCCGTTACCACCTTGGCACGCGCGAAACTATCTGCCAATGAGCTGATTGACTGGCAGGATCTGTTGGTTACCGAGTCGGAGGGCTTTCAGAATATCCATTTTGGCAGCCGTATTGCGTTTGATGACAAGGGGCATGTGTTTTTTAGTGTCGGTGATCGCGGCAGTCGAAATAAGGCGCAGGATTTAACTAATCACGCCGGTAGCATTATTCGACTGAACAGGGATGGTTCGGTTCCGCACGACAACCCTTTTGTGAATGACGCCAATGCCTTGAATGAGATTTGGAGTTATGGTCATCGTAATCCACAGGGTCTGGTGTTTGACTGGGCAACTCAGCGCTTATGGAGTATCGAGCATGGCCCGCGTGGGGGCGATGAGATCAACTTGATTCATAAAGGTCAGAACTATGGTTGGCCGATTGTCTCGCAGGGTCGAGAGTATTTCTCGGGCAGTCCGGTTGGGGTTAAGCATAGAGAGGGGATGGTGGATCCGATAAAGGTTTATATCCCATCCATTGCCCCAAGTGGATTGATTGTTTATCAAGGGGAAGAGTTTCCACAATGGCAGGGGAGTCTGTTTGCAGGTGCTTTGGTCTTGCGACACTTGAATCATGTCACTCTGAATAAGAGCGGTAAAGCGGTCGCTGAGCAGCGTTATATGCAGGATATGGACCAGCGGGTGAGAAGCCTGACTCAAGATAAGCAGGGGCGTTTATATGTAGCGACCGATAATGGCACGGTCTACCGGTTAAGCGCTCAATAGCCTCAGAGAACAGATTTAACAGGCCAGTTGGTTTGAAGCGGGCTGGCTTGATACTGTTCTGTTGCCGTCGCCGTCAGCTTTTAATAACGCAGCTTCATTGCCACCAGTTAATAGAGCTGGTCAATCTCATCCATCATCGGTTTGAGTCCTTCAAATACCGACGCATCGCGCTCTACAAAAGCCGTTGTGCCTTTTTTAAAGCTGTTAAGGATCTGCGGATCTTTAAGTTGAAGCAGGCTGGTCTTGATCTGTTGTTTAAGTGATTCAGGTAGTTGTGTTTGCACTACTATAACGTGATCATAGATGGGGTCGCTGGTGGCGATGACTTTAAGGTACTTGCTGTACTTTTCGGCAATATTGAGTTTAATCCCTCCGGCATCCGCACGTCCCATAATCACATGTTTGGCGACCACATCATGACGCCCCAGATAGGAGAAGTCTTTGAGTTGCTCCGGTGTAATGCCATGTTGTTTCAGCATCGCCGCGGGGTAGTAGAATGAGGCGGTGGAGCGTGGAGAGCCGAAAGCAAAGGTCTTTCCATACAGGTCTTTAATCGAGTTGTAGCGGCTGTCCTTCCTGGTGACAATCACCGAATGGAAAAACGGTTTATCATGCGTGGTAATGGCAGCGGCGATCTCGACTTTTCCGGGGTGCTGAGCCTGCATCTCTACAAAAGGAGAGGGGCCAAGGAATGATAGGTCTGCCTGCCCCGAAGCCAACAGTTCAATGGTGTGGTCGTAGTTGCGACTGACTTTGAGAATAATCGGCTGATGAGTCTGGTTGCTGAGGTAGTTCATCAACGGTTGGTAGCGTTTTTTTAAGACACTGGCACTCTCAATGGAGCTGGTGACAAAAACCAGTGGTTTTTGTGCAGCCGCCGGCAGGGACAACAGGATTTGAATGAAAAATCCCAGTAGTAAGTATGACTTAAAGTGGTAGGGCTGCATATTGGCTTTGTGTTAAACTTTAGTTGTTTGCATCAATGGATGCATCCAGAAATTTTTTATTAGCTTTCATGTCAATGTATAACAGGCCTGATGAATTTGCAATTTCTAAAGTCACATAACTCGATCGAAATCGGCGGCTTATTTGTCGGTATGGCGTTTATTTTTGTGTTTTTTTTCTGGATCAAAACCTATCAAATCAGCGACCTGAATCTTGAATTAACTCAACAGGCTGAGATTCAGTATCAGGCTACTGTCTATTCGCAGCAGCTGCAAGCCGAAGCATTTTATGACCGTTTTGCTGACGAAATTGCTCAGCAGATTGCCGGCTACGATAAACAGAATATCCTGCAGCGCAACCAGACTCGTCAAGGCCTGTTGGACCGCTTTGCGCCTACCTTTGAGCAGCTGAAGAATTTAGGAGTGGGGGTGTTGCACCTGTTTGACAGTCAGGGTAACAGTCTATTGCGATTTCATGAACCTGACCAATACGGTGACGGTCTAAAGAGTTATCGTTTTTCCGTCAAGAATATCACCGATAATCAGCTCTACACCAAAGGCCAGGAGATTGGGCGCTATCGTGAAGCTTACCGCTTTGTATTTCCGCTGTTTTACGATGGCAACTATGTCGGTGGGATCGAGTACAGTATTGACTTCCTGGGGTTGGAAGAGCAGCTGTTGAATCTGTATGGTGGTGCTTATATGCAGCTGCTATATAAACCGCAGGTGCAGCGGCAGATGGTGGCAGAGATGCAGCCGGAATTCTATGTGCCATCCTCTTTAAGCCCTGATTTTTATTCAGCCATTGACCAGCACTTCCTATGGACAAAACATGCCTCAGTGGTTGAGCAAGTCCAGCAGCAGTTGCAGCCTGAACAGAAGATGATTCAACACAGGTCGTTTACCGATTTTATTCGTTATCAAGGTGGCAGCTATGCGGTCAGCTTTACAGCACTGAATAACACTGAAGACTCGTTTGTGGGTTACTTGGTCGCCATTAGAGAGAATGACTCTCTGTTGGATATTGAAAAGTCGTTTCTGGTCAATTTAGCGATTAGTTTGCTGCTGTGGGTTGTGGTGATCGGTTTATGGCATAAACGGCGTCGTCACCAGTTTTTTGTCCAGTCATTGATTAATCAAATTGACAGCATGGTTGTAATTACCCGTGGGTTTAAGCTGCAATTTGCAAACCGTCAGGTGCTGTCATTTTTTGGCAGCCCTGATATCAATAGTTTTATCCGTGATCATATCTGTATTTGTGAATACTTCCTTGAGGAGGAGGGTTGTTTAACCAAAATGATGGGGAAGCAAACCTGGATTGAGTATATGCAGACACACCCACAGCAGAACTATAAAGTGGCCATGCGCTCATCCAGCAGTGGCGTCATTCATTATTTCACTTTGGAGCTTACACCGTTTAAGGGGGAGAAAGAGGTCTATCTGGTCTCCTTGCACGATATTACGAGCCTGGCAAGCGAGCAGGAGTCCTTGTTGCATGAGACTCAGCACGACTTGATGACGGGTGCCTTTAACCGCAAAGGTTTCGATATCCTCTATCATCAGGCGGTGGAACGTTATGCGCAACAGTATGAACCATTCAGTCTGGTGATGTTTGATGTTGACTACTTTAAAAAAGTGAATGACAACTACGGGCATGATGTGGGTGATGCGGTTCTAAAAGGGCTGTCGACTATGATTGAAAACAATATTCGTAGTGAAGATTATCTGATTCGTTGGGGAGGCGAGGAGTTTTTGATACTGTTGAGCAAAACTCGGGCAGAAGAAGCTGGCAAAATGGCAGAACAGCTGCGCCTCAAAGTTGAGAGTCTTTATTTTGAAGAGGTTAAACAGGTAACGTGCAGTTTTGGTGTGGTTGAACACAGCTCTGGTTCAACCGTAGAACAGTTGATTAAACGCTGTGACCAGGCGCTGTATCAGGCTAAAGA
>CAZNML010000038.1:4444-17379 GCA_964574275.1 uncultured Thiosulfatimonas sp.
TATAAAAATCTATAGATTACGCTTTTTTTTAGCTTGTGTTAAAGTAGCTTAGCTTCGCTATTAAATTTCGCTATTAAATTTGTTAGGTACTGTAGAAAGGGACAAGGATGTCACACAGATACAATCAGCTTTATGATTTTCTCACCGATATCAAGGCGACAGGCAGTGCTGAAGAAACCTGGAAAAAAACGCTTGGATTTTTTAGCGAACTGGGTGCCAGCCATGTTTGTTTGCATCATGAGATAATTGGTGCGAGCTCTCAGGTCAAGCATACTGCTCCGGACTGGGCTTTTGATAGCTGGTTGGAAGAAGTAGGTTATGAGAATGACCCGATATTTCAGCAAGGTCTAGATGATGCCAGCCCATTTTTCTCAGGGGAAGGTCTGGATATACCAGAAGCTGCAACTGAATATTTGGAGTGGTGGAAACAACTGGACTGCCTGGATATTCAAACCTCAGTGGATTTTTCTACCCGTTTTGATAATAACAGTCATGGAAGCATCGGGGTATTTTTCGACCACTCTTCGGCTGAGTTTATGCGCTATTTCAGTGATTACGGCAACACCCTGCATCTTGCAGGTTTATCGGCAATGGAGCACTATCGAAGTCAGTGGAAAAGCGAACCAAAGCTGGAGTCTAAGCTTACCGCCAGAGAGCGGGATTGTCTGCGGTGGTTGGCTACAGGGCTACGGAACGAGCAGATTGCCAATCGGCTGGGGATTAAAGTGGTAACGGTTGAGTTTCATATCCAAAATGCACGACGTAAGCTCAAAGCAAAAACTCGCGAGCAGGCTCTGGTGCTCGCATTCAATTATGGGCTACTGGAGCTTTAATGGCTCTTACTACTTCCATTGTTTGTCTTTACTTTTTTAAAGTAACCTTCTCTATTTCACTCTAGCCCGGCATTGTTGCAAATCGCCCAAGGATAGAATAAAGCTTAAAATGACTTGTATCGATTTATGATCGGAGAGCCCTTAATAGCGTTATTTTGCTTAGAATTTCTACTGGTAGAAAATACTTATTTCATTGGTCAATCGAAAGTGTAATCAGGTATTATATGGAAATGTAAGCAGTTAGTTTATTCATAAGTTCCAATATATATGGCGAATAGCCAATTAGGAGTCGAATGCTAAAAACCTTATTCGGTATCCCCCTGTTGTTGCCAGTGCAATTAGGCAAAGACCTTTCTAAGTTATCGACTACCGCGATTGCAGTGTGGGGTTTCGTCCTGCTTTGCCAAATCTTCTACTCCGCAAGTTCAATAGCAGATAATAAAGTTCGTGTCGGCATCTATCAGAATCCACCCAAAATATATCTTGATAAGCAGGGCCAGCCATCAGGTTTTTTTCCTGGGCTGCTGAACCTAATTGCAGAACAGGAAGGTTGGTCGCTGCAATATGTATCTTGTGCCTGGTCCGAATGTCTGCAGATGATAGAAAACGGCGAGCTTGACTTGATGCCGGATGTCGCCTTGTCCAAAGAGCGGGCAAAGCGATTCGACTTTAACCAGGAGGTGGCGTTTTCGAGCTGGTCGCAAATCTATGCAAAAGAAAAGCACGTTATCCGCTCGTTTCTCGATCTGGACGGCAAACGCATTGCGGTTCTCAAAGATTCCTATCAGGCACGTAAACTTATGGAACAGGCAAAAGCTTACGACATTCAACCAACCCTGATAGAGGTGCTGCACTTTTCACATGTTTTTGAGCTGATTGAACAAGGCAGAGTCGATGCCGGTATCGTCAACCGCTTTATCGGTGCTCAGCAGAAGCGCAATTACCAGATAGTCGAAACTGACCTTGTTCTCTTCCCCGTTGGTGTACACTTCGCAGCCCCAAAAGGGAAAAGTCAGGATCTGCTAGGTCGGCTGGACAAACAACTGGTGCAACTGAAAGCTGCGAAAGGATCTGAATACTATCGATTGCAAAATTTGCTTTCAAAATCCGCAAAGAGAGTTAAGGTGCCCTATATCCAGCTTACCAAGGAGGAAAGAAGCTGGTTAAATTCACAGGAGAAGATCCGTATCGGCATTGAAGCTGATTTCGCCCCATACAGTTTTCGTGATGAGAATGGGCGTTATGTTGGAGTCGTTCCGGATTTGATGGAAAAAATCAGCAGCCTTAGTGGTATTTCATTTGAAATCGTTCCGGATCTGAAATGGATTGAGCTTCTTGAAGGCGTGAAAAACCGTGATCTAGATATTATTGTACCTGCAAGCAGAACCACACAACGGGAGAGTTTTTTAAACTTTCCAGACCCTCTGATCACCACTCCTTTGGTGATTATCACCCGCAAGGGAGATACACAGATTAGAAAAGCGGATGACCTTAATGGCAAAAAAGTTGCACTGGTTAGAGGTTTTAACTCCTCTAAGCGGGTTATCAATGAGCACCCCACAGTCATACAGCATCTAGTTGATACGGCAGCTGAAGGGTTGCATGCGGTAGCAGCCGGTGAAGCGGATGCTTATGTGGGCGCCATAGGTGTAAATGACTATATTATTCGTCAGAAGGGGTTTCTAAATCTAGAAACGACGGCCAGGTACAATCGTGAAGATAACGCTCAGGGGTTTGCCGTGCGTAAAGACTGGCCGCATCTTGCATCTATTTTAAACAAGACCCAAAAAGCGATTTCAGAAGAAGAGAAGTTGGCGATTTTAAATAAGTGGGTTGCAGTCGATGCAAAATGGATCTCACCAGATCAAGCTGCAAAGGTTCAACTTACAACTCAGGAGCAAACGTGGATTAAGGAACACCCTTCTCTGCAGCTGGGCTTTAACCCCCATATGGAGCCGTTTCTAATCCAAAATAATGACGGCACTTTGGACGGCATCATTCCTAAGATCTATGATGAGCTTAGCAGCGTGCTGGGGGTAGACTTTAAAATTGAGGTTGGTGATTGGCATCCTATTGTGCAAAAAGCCCGTAATAGAGATATTGATGGGCTTTTGCTGTGTGCAACACCGCAGGCCAAGGCCAGCGGCCTGATGATGACTCAACCTTTGTACTCAACATACCCCATCGCTTTTACCCGTGATAATGCGGACTTTTCTATAAATAGCTTAGATGACCTCAAAGGTAAAAAAATCGCTTACCAAAATGAGGTCAAGCTGCTGGAAGTAGCGCTGGATAAAAATCGAAAGACCAGCGAACTCATTGCGGTAAACAGCACGCTTGCAGCCATCGGTATGGTGCTCGAGGGCAAGGCGGATATCGCCTTCGCTCTGAATTCCGAAAATTACATGCTGACAAAATACGCGATCTCAGGTATCAAACTCGCCTATTCAGACTATGCGCACGATACCGAAATAGGTATCTGTATTCGAGACGATTACCCTGAAGCGGTCAGTATGCTCAATAAGGGGCTGGAGCATATCGGTCGAGCAAAAATTCAAAATATTATTTCACAGTGGACCGGTCTTCAGGATCAGCAAAAAGAACTGGGACTAACAACTGAAGAGAGAGCTTGGTTGAAAGCGAACCCGGTCATTGATTTTTATATGGACGACTCCACCGCACCTTATCAGTTTCGTTCAGCAAACGGTGAGGCAACAGGAATTGTCCCGGATATTCTCGATATCATTGAGGAGAAACTTGGAATCCGCTTTAACCGCCACATGCTTACGCCTGATGAGCAATATAGGCGTATGGTCGCAGGGGAATCACCGCTCTTAGTGTGGAACCTGAAAGGGCTGGATTCCAAATTGCCTTACCTGACGTCAAACTCGATTTTCGAAGGCTACTACTCACTGTTTGGAAAATCCGACAGTGACGTTCCTGTTATTCCGGAGCAAATACGCAACAAAAAAATCGGTGTTTTACCCGCTGCGGACGATCAAATTATGACGCAATTAGGTCAACACAACCAATTGATCGAAATTGCCGGTACCCAGGCATTGATCTCGGCGCTGTTAAGCGGCGAAGTTGACTATATTGTCGATTTCACTGAGATAGTACGATATTTTCTCGTCAGAGCGCAGGTCGCCAATATCAAGCTTCTCCACACCTACGGAGATCCCGACAGGGCGGGTTTTCTTGTGCACAGGGACAAGGGTCCATTTGCTTCGATTCTGAATAAGGTCATAGCCGATATCGAAGGCGAAGAGCTTCACGATATTTTAGCCAAATGGTATGGCAAATCGACCCAAACTGCAAAATCGGGTTTGCTTACGGGCCTTGAGCCACTGGTCGTAGCAGATGAAGTGATATTTAAGCAAACAACAAAAATCGTTAAGTGGCTTGCCGGCCTGTTTGCAGCTACCTTGTTATTTATGTTTGTGTATTGGGTGGCACAAGGACGACCAAAACAACTTAGCATACGATTGAGCATCCTGTTTATATCAGTAGCTATTGCCGGCCTGATTGTAGCGATCAGTGTCTTGGTCATGCTGTTGATTGATGGTGAACAGCGTCAGGAGGCGATAGAAAACCGTAAACATGAATCTATCCAGCTGGCATATGAGTTAAAGCAGTCATCTGATGACCTTACCCGTTTTGCCAGAACTTTTGCTGTTACAGGCGATTCAAAGTACGCAGAGTATTTTCAGGCGATTGTCCGAATCCGTGACGGCATACAGGCTCACCCCAAAGCGTTTACTCCTATATTTTGGGATCAAATTTCTGCAGGCCTGATTGAACTCGATAAAACTGGGGAAAAATACAGTATTGAAGCACGCATGCTAGAGCTTGGCCTTTCCGAAAAAGAGAGCGGTTTTCTAAAACAGGCCAAGTTCGAGTCGGACAATCTGATCAATCTTGAGAATATCGCAATGAATGCTGTACGTGGTTTATACAGGGATGATAAAGGAAATTTTACGATCAAAGATAAGCCAAATATGGAGATGGCCAGAGAGCTTTTGCATGGTAAACAGTACCATGATTCTAAAGCCAGAATCATGAAGCCCATCAATGACTTCTTTATTTTCTTGGAAAGAAGAACTGAAAACGAGCTGCAAACCGAACGAGCTCAAAACAAAGCGGTTTTACTTGCTATTGCAGGATTGATTGGCTTAACGATTTTCGTGCTAGTTCTTACCTACCTTCTTTTTCAAAGACGTATGGTAAAACCCATTGAAATTATGAAAGCGGGTGCTTTTTCCATTAAGGAAGGAGATTACCATCACCGTATAGGGATCAGTTCACAAGATGAGCTCGGTGAGCTCAGCCAAGCTTTTGATGCAATGGCGCACAGTATCCAAGAACGTACGGCGGATCTTAATAAAGCGAAGCAAGAAGCCGAAGTTGCAAGAGAGGAAACACAGAGAAGGAGCGAAGAGTTTAGAAAACTAGTTGATAATATTCCGGGGGTATTTTATCGCGTAAAACATGAACCTAGGTGGCCTTCAATCTATTGGAGTCAAGGAACCTATGAGCTGACCGGTTATACGGCCAAGGAGTTTATGGAAGATAAGATAAGTTATGCCGATGTAACACACCCTGATGACCTGCAGAAACTGGTCGATATCATCGATGAGAAAGTAAAAAGCAGGGAAGTCTATGACATCACCTACCGCATTGTCAGAAAAACGGGAGAGATCAGGTGGGTCAGGGAGATCGGTATCTATTTTGATCGTCCTGGAGAGGAGCCGTTTTTGGATGGTTATATCCTTGATGTCCATGACGAACGATTGATGCAGGAGCATCTAAAAGCGGCGAAAAAAGCAGCCGAAGCCGCCAGTCAGGCCAAGAGTGTTTTTCTGGCCAGTATGTCTCATGAACTGCGTACCCCGATGAATGCGATTCTTGGTTTTTCTGAGCTGCTTCACAAGAGTTCAAACTTGGCAGCGGAAGAGAAAAGTAACCTCGAAATCATTCAGCGCAGCGGCAGCCATCTTTTGGAGCTGATCAATGAAGTGCTAGATCTGGCAAAAGTCGAAGCAGGACGTATGCAACTTGAAAACAAGCCTTTTGATTTAGCTGATCTTATTGAAGGTGTGATCACCTTGATGCGTGTTCGAGCGGAGCCAAAAGGGCTAGAGATCCTTCTCGATCAATCTTCTAACTTCCCACGTTTCATCAATGCCGATGCGGGTAAGTTGCGTCAAATCTTGGTCAACTATCTAAGTAATGCGGTCAAGTATAGCGATTCAGGTGACGTGATAGTCAAGCTCGACGCGGAAGATGGTATGCTTTACATAGAAGTGTCTGACAGCGGAGCTGGTATAGCGACAAAGGACCTCAAATTTATCTTTGAACCGTTTGTGCAGGTTGGCGATGCATCCGCACAAACCGGTACCGGGCTTGGTCTGGCCATTACCAAAGAGTTTGCTGAACTATTGGGCGGTTCGGTTGGCGTCGACAGTGAGCTGGAGAGAGGCAGTCGCTTCTGGGTAAAAGTACCTTACCAGGTTGCTACGCCAAGCGAGATCGACAACCTGTTCAACCGGGTCAGGCGCGAGGTTATTGGGCTGGAGGCATCACAGCAAAACACCAGAGTGTTGATTGTTGAAGACCAGCAGGACAGTCGCAAGCTATTGCGCAATGTTCTGGGTGTGCTCGGTCTGCAGGTTAAAGAGGCGCTAGATGGTCAGCAGGCGGTCGATACCTTTAAAGAGTGGCACCCTGATTTTATCTGGATGGATCGACATATGCCGGTTATGGGGGGGGAAGAAGCCACCCGGACAATCCGTCAGTTGCCAGGTGGTGATAAGGTTGTTATTGTGGCTCTGACGGCAAGCGCCATGCATGAAGAGCGCGGTAAAATTATGAGTTCTGGAATGGACGATTATGTATCCAAACCTTACCGGGCCGGACAGATTTATGAGGTGATGCAGAAATATCTGCAGCTTAATTACCTTTACAGCAAGGAAAAAGCGGAGATTAAGCCGCAGCAACAGGTTTATTCGCTGGATGAACTCTCAACAGCTGTTGCAGAGCTTGAGCCGGAATTACTGAATGAACTTTATACCGCAGCTCAGCAGCTCTATGCGGAACCGGTAGAAGCGGTTGCCAAAAAGATAGAGGCTGAAAACAGCGAACTGGCTGGAACTTTGCGGCAACTTGTACAACAATTTCAATATAAATTAATAGTGAAGGCGATCGAGCCGATACTGAATAATAGTGATGTTAGGTGAACCATATGCGTGATGAAGATAAAGTCTACGAAATCATGATTGTGGATGATATTCAGGAGAATCTTCAGCTTTTAAGTCAAGTGTTGTCTGCTGCAGGCTATAGAGTGCGTAATGCCATTGATGGCGAAACGGCACTGATGGGGGTAAACGTAAAACGCCCCGATCTGATTCTGCTTGATATTAAAATGCCGGAAATGGACGGCTATGAGGTGTGCAGACGCCTCAAGAGTGACGCACAGACGGCATCCATTCCTATTATCTTTTTAAGTGCTCTGGGAGAGACCCAGGACAAGATGCAGGCTTTTGAAAGCGGTGGGGTTGACTACATTACCAAGCCTTTTGAAGCGGCGGAAGTGCTGGCGCGAGTGCAAACACATCTCGAACTTTACCAGATGAAGCACCATTTGGAAGAGGAGGTTCAGGCTCGTACTAAAGAGCTGCATGATGTGTACGGTATGCTGGCTCATTTGGAGGATGAGTACCGTCAACTTGTGGAGTCATTTCAGGAGGACTTTTTCTTTTATACCCAAGATTCTGATGGAAATATCACCTACATCAGCCCCTACGTTACCGATATTCTCGGCTACGAGCCGGAAGAGTTGCTCGGCCACTATAGCGAATATATGACGGATCACCCTGTTAATCAGCAAGCAGTGGAAGCAACCCAAAAATCTTTAGGAGGTGAACGCCAACGTACCTATGAGATGCAGTTACAACACAAAGATGGTTCGGTTCGCTGGTTTGAGGTAACAGAACACCCTATTGTGGATGGCGGACGCCATATAACCCGAGTCGAAGGAGTTGCCAAGGATATCACCGCCCGTAAAACCACGGAAGAGGATTTGCGCATGCTGATGCCGAGTGCGTCTATGGTGTTAAGTGCCAGTAGTGAAGCGATCTGTGGTGTGGATAGAGAGGGGCGACATACTTTTGTCAACCCAACTGCCACCGCGATTCTGGGATATGCGGAGCAGGAGCTGATTGGGCAATCAAGCCATGAAGTCTGGCACTATAAATATCCTGACGGTACGCCTTACGTTGAAGAGGATAGTCCTATTTACAAAAGCATGGAAACCGGTGAACCGACTTCTGGAGAAGAGGTGTTTTTCCGTAAAGACGGCTCGCCGTTTCATGCGACTTTCAAAAGCCAGCCACTGATCGAAGAAGATAAAGTGATTGGTGCTGTGATCAGTTTCAGGGACATCAGTGAACAAAAGCATGTGGAGCTCTCATACTATAAAGAGCACGATAAGGTTGCCAAGGCTTTGAAGCAGACGGTGATGGCGGTGGCCGCACTTGCTGAGAAGCGTGACCCTTACACGGCAGGACACCAGCAGCGTGTCGCAGAGTTGAGCGTTGCTATTGCCCGGGATATGGGGCTCGACGAGGATACGGTTGAGGGAATTCGGCTCGGGGGCTATATTCACGATATTGGTAAAATCTATGTGCCTGCTGAGATATTGACTTTTCCAGGTAAGCTGGATGCTAATCAGTTCGCCATTATCAAGAGTCACCCAGAGGTGGGCTATGAAATTATCAAGGACGTTGAATTTCCGTGGCCGGTGGCGAAAATTATCCACCAGCATCATGAGAGAATCAACGGCAGTGGTTATCCACAAGGGCTTAAAGGCGATGAGATCTCACTGGAGGGGAGAATTGTTGCGGTAGCTGATGTGGTCGAATCTATGGCATCTCATCGACCTTATCGTGCGGCGTTAGGCGTTGAGGTAGCACTGGATGAGATCAAAAAAGGCAGGGAAACCCTCTATGATGCGGATGTCGTTGACCACTGCGTGCGGTTGTTTGAAGAGAAAGGTTACAGTTTCGAAAGCCATAAATAATGGTTTTGTCTTGGGGTAAGCCCTGTTGTATAGGCTTGTCTTAAGATGATTTGAATTTGCAAACGAGAGTATGCCCTGAAGGGGTCACTTTGAAGGCGTTGATTTAACTAGGCATTTATTGAAAAGCTCTTCAATAGCTCAAGCTGTTACTTTTTTTGTGAAATGGCATCTGTTCTATGCTGCCAGAATTGCACTCCAGTGGATCTGCACCTGGAATTCTTGATTGAACTTAATCGTTTTTAACCTTTCTATTTTTTAACCTTATCATTATTCTCCTAAACCTATTGTTTTCCATAGTTTTATTGAGAAGAGTCGTTACGTTATAATTGCAATTGTTATCAAAACAGCCTCAAAGCTGGTTTTGATACAAAATTTGTTTGTTGTGCCAAACTTGTTGTGAAGCAAGGACGGAAAGCCATGGGTCTCGGGATTGTTGTTTTTAAAGCCCAAGATCGCCAGGTTGCCAAATGAGTCGTGAAGGACTTCTCTGTACCTTCATCTCTTGCTCCTTTCTTTTCAGTTTTTACAAGTTGTCATGAACCTAACGTAGAAAGAGTTGCAAAGATCTTAATCCGTTCATTATCTCTTTCTGCATAAGTCGGTCAGACACGTCCTAAAAATTGAGGATTCTGTGTGACTTTAACTTATCTAAGGCTCTATAAGGAGACCAGAATATGTTTAAAGTTAAAAATGGTTTTGTTGTTGCCATGAGTCTAATGCCTGCATTAGCTCTAGCGCAAGCAACGGAGAATCAATACCCCTATATTCCAGAAAAAGTCAAATATGGTGATGCCCACAGGTTATTACTTCAGACTACTTTTGGGCCTACTAATAAACTAATTAAGCAGGTCAAAAAGCAGGGTATCGTCGACTGGGTGGATAGCCAGCTCAATGCGCCATCCGCCTATGACAGGCATGATGATGAGCATCTTACCTATATAGAAAGAACCATTAATATTGCCAAAATGGCCAATCCTGATTATTGGTCGCACTCACTGCAAGAGTACCTTGCTTATAACGATATTAAGTTTCATGGCTACAATACCCCCTCTTCTGTGCGAGCGCACTATCGCAGCACCTGGTTTGACAATGCGCTACATGGCAAAGACCAGTTAAGACAGCGCGTTGCATTTGCCTTAAGTCAAATCCTTGTCATCTCAACGCTGGAGCAGTTGTTCCAAAAAAGGGGCGAAGCGTTTGCCGTGCATAACGATATTTTGGCGAAGCACGCCTTTGGCAACTACCGTGATCTGCTGATTGCGGTCTCAAAGTCGGGCCCTATGGGAATCTACCTTACCCACCAAGGCAGTAAAAAATATAATCCAGAGAAGTACGAGCAGCCAGATGAAAATTATGCGCGTGAAATCATGCAACTGTTTACCATCGGCTTAGTCGAGTTGGAGCTGGACGGTACGCCTAAACTGGATGCAGAGGGTAATACCATTCCGGCTTATACACAAGAGGATGTAGAACAGCTTGCTCGCGTTTTTACCGGCTGGGATCTGGCATTTAATCATGAAGTGAAATTTATTAATAAGCTCGGTTTAGAAAAGACCAAAGAGAGAGGTTATGGCAGGCATGGTAAATCCGCGGGTGATTATCTTCACCCGATGGAGTTTACCGCTACATTCCATGATTCTGATGAAAAAACACTGCTGGGTGAAACGATTCCGGCTGGCTTAAGTGGTCAGGAAGACCTAGAAGCAGCGATCGACATTTTGATGGCACATCCAAATATGGCACCTTTTATCTCCCGTCAACTGATTATGAGATTGGTGACATCCAACCCTACCCCCGCTTATATCGAGCGGGTCAGCCGAGTCTTTAATGACAATGGACAGGGTGTTAAAGGCGATCTCAAAGCGGTGGTTCGAGCGATCATCCTTGATCAGGATGCGCGTTCACTTCAGCCGGAGATTGACGACCATCAGGTGAAGTTCAAGGAGCCTATTCTGGCTTATACGCAATTCTTGAGAGCCTTTAAGGTCGGTTACACCAAGCCTTATAGTGGGCGCAGAATTGCTACGATGAAAAAGGTCTATAACTTTAATAAGCGCAATCTAAATAGTACCTTTGGACAAGAGGCGATGAATGCCAAAAGTGTCTTCAACTTTTACAGCCCTGACTATATTCCAGGAGATGACTACTTTAAAGACAACGCTTTGGTTGCACCTGAGCTGGAGATTCAAAGTTGGCAAGTCCTGGCAAAAATCAGCAACCGTCTAGCGGAGGATATCTCTACCTATGAAAAGATCAGGTTACGTTCGCCTGGACGAGCACCTCAGTTCCAGAATAAATTTCTGCTGTCGCTGCAACCTGAGCTCAAGCAGGTTTCAAAAGCTGTGCAGGGTGACTTTAATAATTTAAGAGATGTGGACCTAAAAGAGCAGGCTGTGGATCGCCTACTGAAATATCTCAATAAAAAACTCACCAATAGCAACCTGACAGCTGAGCAGCTCAGGGTGATCAAAGACCATTTAATGCAAAAACAGTATGTCAGTAGTAATCGAGATTCCGAAGTGACTGAACAGACCGCCAGAATAATGATTGTTGATGCGGTCAAGCTGATTACCACCACCAGCACCTATATGGTTCAAAGATAAGGGGAAAGAGATGAAAAACACTAAAGACATGACTCGAAGAGACTTTATGAGAACGCTTTTCAATAGTTCAGTGGTTGCCGCCTTGGCTCCAATGGCGATCCCAAGTGAGGTTTATGCCAGTGGTTCAGAGGACTTCAGTGATTACAAAGCACTGGTTTATATCTCCTTAACGGGGGGCAATGATGCTTTCAATACTGTGGTGCCGACCTTTGATGGGGGCGGGAATGGTTACAACACTTATGCCAATATCCGCAGTGCCCTGGCGGTAGATAAAATGGATCTTTCCAGTCATCTGCAACTGGATGGTAACGGCAATCTGCAACTTGACCCTTATCACAATCCTTATGCGCCAGATGGTGGCGAATCCAATGGTGCCGCATATAAAAAAGGTCTTTATCATCTGGATGGAACGGGCGTTGGTTTGAATGCGGTCATTCCTGAAATGGCGCATCTTGCCAAACAGGATAAAATGGCCATTTTGACCAATATCGGCACCCTGGTTGAGCCGGTCACTAAAGCTCAAATCAAAGACAGAGATCGCACCGTAAAATTGCCGCTGCATCTGTTTGCGCACAATCATCAAAAACGTGTTCAGCAGACCGGGCAGGCCAATGATAAAAACAGACCAGGCTGGGTAGGGCAGCTGTTTGATAATTGGGCTTATGTTAATGGTCCAAACCCTTTAGGAACCAATATCTCCTTTGCGGGAGGCAACCACCTTCTAGTCGGCAGGCAATCTCAGCCGGTTAATATGCATGTGAATCCAAGAGGCTATTGGATGGGAGCCGATGAGCGCTATACGCGTGATGCACTCCATCAACTGCACCTTAATAAACCTTTTGAAGATTTGTATAACCGTTTGATAGGCAGATCTTTCGCGGTAGGCGATGTGTTGTCTGAACACTGGCAGGATGCCAGAGTCTATAACTCAACTAACGCCTATGGCGAAGCGCTATTTAGTAGAACACATCGTAGAATTCTCAACTTTGACGATGAAACAGGTGCCTCTTTGCTTAAGCAATTTGAAGCGGTCGCTAAAATGATTGACTATGCCAAGGATAACGGCATAAAGCGCCAGGTGTTTTACATCTCACTGACAGGGTTTGATACCCATGGTAGTCAGATTAGAAAGCACTCAAGCCTGTTAAGAGAGTTGAGTATGGGGATTGACTCTTTCCAGCGTGCGATGGAAGAGATGGGAATGGCCGACAAAGTCACCAGCTTTACCGTGTCCGACTTTGGTCGCACCGCTGCCAGTAATGGGGACGGGACTGACCATGCCTGGGCTGGGCATAACTTTGTTGTCGGTGGTGCCGTGCAAGGCGGGGTCTACGGTGAAATGCCAGACCTTACACCGCAAAGTGATCAAGATGTGGGCAGAAATGGTCGAATCATTCCAACGCTGGCCATTGATCAGCAGAT
>CAZNML010000039.1:0-17046 GCA_964574275.1 uncultured Thiosulfatimonas sp.
GAGACACGCACTAAACTCAACCTGCTGATTGCCATTAATGATAATGGAGCTATTCATCGCCTGAGACAGTTTTTTCAACAGACTCAACAGGACTTTTTCAGAAACTTCCTGGAAAACAATACTGAATTCATCACTCGCCAGACGGCTGACACTGTCATTGCTGCGCACATTTTGCTTAATAATACTAGACATGGCGATCAGCACCTTATCTCCTGTGGCATGTCCATAGAGATCATTAATCTGTTTAAAGTGATTAATATCAATAAGTACCACGGCTCCAGTGTCACAACTGTCCAGCATATAGTCCAAATCGATCTTGAAAGCCCGTCTATTGCCGATTTTGGTCAAACTGTCATTATTAGCCAGCCACTTCAGTGCGACCTGATCCTGCTTTCTCTGCGTCAAATCCATTCCAATAGACAATACCACCGTTTGCCCCTGCTCATCCTCAACCAGAGTGTGAGTCCAAGAGATCACCAATGGCTGACCACTGACTGAAATAAGCTCGGTCTCCTGAGAGTAAACTTCAGAGGGTGGAGAATCAAACAGCAGCTGAATCTCTGATACAAATTCCTGTCTGGTCAACTTGTCGGCAAAAATTGACAGAAATTCTTTTGAATTACCACCCAATTCGGCCTGATACTTGGCATTCATACTCAACACCTGAAAATAGGCATTTTGGGTAACAATAAACAAGTTGGCATTATCAAACAGGCGCTTTAAAAATGCGCGTGAGCGCGACAGAGCATCCAGCTGCTCTCTCAACCCCAGGTTTTTCAACTCAACCTCTTCATGCAGCGTTTCCAGCTCTTGGGAGAGCTGGCGTGTACTCTGTTCCAGCAGTGACAACTCATCCTGAATACCTCTCTTTTTAGGAATCACCAAGCGGGCAACTTCCTGATAACGGTGCTCCGGCAGTAAATTCAGTGCCGCAGCCACATGAGTCAAGCGTTGTAGCGGCCCAAACAGCAAAAACAACAACAGAGCTTCAGAGATCAACAGAGCCAGCAGGCCTGTAGCGACTCCATTCCAGATCGATTTCCACAGCTGAGTTTGCTGTTCACTCTCATCACGAATATCCACAAAAATCGTCTCTGCGCCTAATTGACGAAAACGCTGCATAGTGAGAGGTTTCAGTAAAAAGAAGCGCTTTTCAAAAGCGTACAGGTCATTCTTATGCAGCGCTTGCACCGGCTGAGAAGAAGCGTAGGCAGATAACAGTGGAAACATCTCCGCATAACGGCTCATAGCCCACAAGGTCGCATTCCAGCTATTCAGAACTCGTTCGGAGTCTCGATGTTCTGTTTGATCCATCAACAGCACGGCTAAATCGGCATTGGTGATACGGTGAAAACGCAGAATCGTATCCGCCATATTCTGCCCCAGCACCATATACAGCTCTTGTCCACTCTCCTGCACAATTGGTTCAATGGCCAATTGCGTGCAGCTCACTTCACAGTAGATTAACGACTGAGGGGTCATCTGACTGCTTAACAGACTCACCTTAAGCAAACGCTGTAACGCCTGCGGCTTTTTAAGTAGCTCCGGCGCGTAGCTCTGTCCCAATAGCTCACCGTCCGGTGAAAATATAGCTAAATAGTCAAGGCCACTATTAATGTTTAGTGACAACCACTGTCTCTCTAAAAACTGGTTTAATTCCTGGCCGCTGATTGGTGCCTGACTGATTTCAGGTTTCTCTGCCAAGATCTGAGAAATCTGTGATAGCTTGACAAAGTTGGTAGTGAGGATCTGATCTAGGATCTGCTGGTGTTTAAGGTGGGTTTTTTGACTCTGCTCTTCATATTGACCAAGTAGATAGTAGACATTCTGCCCAATCCACACTGAGCTAATGCTGATCAATACCACACTTAAAAAAGCAACCGCCTTCCACTTTAAACTGATAAACATGAATCCCCCTTCATCGTTTACGGTTTAAAATTGGTAAGTTAACTGCATCATGTAGGTGCGCCAATGCTTAGTGATCTCAGTCTCTTCAATACCTTTATAGCCCGGCAGCCAGACACTGCCTTCGTTAACGGCAGCTTGAGCCATAAAAGCCCAATTCTGATCGATATTCCACTTAACGCCTAAATTCAAGCCGCGCCCAAACCCTCTGAACGGATTGGTCTGCGTCGCACTTCTTGAGCCGCTGCGGTCATTATTAAGCAGATATAACTCTTCATAACGCAGCATCGCCTGCCACGACTGTGAAGCAAACCACTCCGCTTGCACAAAGAAGCCTTCAGTGACGGTATTGCTTCGCGTTTTTTCTCCAAGCACCTCATATTCAAAGGCGGTAAACACATTTAGATACTCCGCACTCAATAACCAGTCCTGATAACCATACTGCACAGATAGCACACTTAATAGTGCATTGGCACTGCCCTCTGTCAAATATGAGGTATAGTTGTCAAGCGCCTCCTGTTGCGCCGCTAAAGCGACAAACTGCAGAAACTCGGAACTGCCGTTGCTGTAACCTAATCCACCTTGCGCTACTGGCGTTAACGCATAAACGGCTGAATCCGTGACCGCCTCCGATTGTTGCAATGCCAAATTCGCTTCCGCTATGGTCTGCGTCTCCTGCAAAGCGATACCCATATTGAATAGACTCAAACCAATATTAAAATCGTGGGTACTATCCGGTCTATAATTCAGAAACAGCCCAGACAGATCGACATCCTTAAAGCTGCCCGCCACATCATGCCCAAACAGATAGTACTCCATGGCAAAACTGTCCATCTCATTTTTACCGGCATAGGCTTCCCAGGTTAGCAAGCCTAACTCTTGAACGCGCGCACTGCCATAAAGGTTAATACCATCCGTTGAGATCAAAGAATCTCTAAAGGAGTCAAAATAGATTGAGTGCGGAACATAAACCCCAGGACGTGCTCCTGGAATATCACGAGTTGAATTATAGAGCCCAACCGCATTTTTAACGCGCCCCAAACGAATTCCAAAAGAGTTCATCTCATCAGAACTTACTAAATAGTCTGCAAATAAAAAATCCAGTCGAATATCACCATTATCCGACTCGCCTAAACGGCGACTGATTAACTGACCTGCAAAACGTAATGACTCATTCGCCTCCCAAAAGCCATTGATGCCAATCTCCCTGAAATCAAAACTTCCTGACTCAGCTTGCATGCCAGCATAAGGGTTATCAGGGCTATACACATAACCTTGACTGATAAAACCGTGCAGCTCGGAACTTTCACTTAAGATAATGGCAGATGCATTGAAGGGAATGAAGCACATCAAACCAATAACCATAATAAATCGACGATAATTCATTTTGCACCTCCAACCACAACGACTTTTACGCCATCAATCAGAGGGGCGGAATGAATATAACCAATCGCCCCTGGGGTATTTTTTATTTTCTGTAACATAGCTTGCTCATTTTCAACAATAAACGGCATGCGGCCCGTGCCAGTAAAAACCAGTCGATTCCATAGTCGATCAAGTTGATGGGGTTGCATTTTAAGTTTAGATAGCACAAATTTACGATGTGTAGAGTGACGCGGGGGTAAGATGTAGACTTTAATGGCCTGGCCATTTTTCCAGCTCTTCAACTGCATGGCATAGATACGACTCAGGGTTTGTACATCAAGCTGGATTTGAGAAACAGAGGGATTGACCAAAACGCGGGTATCAGCCAGCACGGTTGAGCTAAAGCCAAACCACAGAAAGGCGTATATTAAGAGTACTTTTCTCACACTTCGATCCGTTTTGAGACATTTCAAACTGATAAGCATCAGGTCAAATTGAACAGGCCTGCTCAATCTACCAAAAAAACAGAGCGATCTGTATCAATTACGTAATCAGTTATAACAAAAGCATACTATTATCACAATGTCTTTAAGGCCTCTGTAACCCCTTTTCGACCGCTAAACGTTTTTCTACCCCCATTAATCTTTCAATTAAGACCAGTGTGAAATCCATCGCTGTACCCGGACCTCGAGAAGTGATCACACTGCCATCCTCAACCACGGCTTGATTCAAATAACGCATATTTTCAGCGGGCTGCTGTTCAATCACCCCCGGAAAGCTGGTGGCTTGCTTGCCATCCAAAAGCCCCGCTTTAACCAGAACCTGAGGAGCCGCACAGATGGCTGCGACATCCCCCCCTGCCGCATAGGTCTGCTTTAACAAAGCAATCACTCTCGAATCGTCTCTCAGGTAGTCTGCACCGGGCAGACCTCCAGGAAGAACCACAAGATCAAATTTCTGCTCCAATACCGAATCTAACGTGGTCTGAGCAATCAGTTGCACTCCACGACTGGCGGTAATCTGCTGATTGTCATCCAGACTGGCGGTCACCACCTCCACCCCGGCTCTGACTAACAGATCTATAATGGTAACTGCTTCCAGCTCCTCACAACCTTGAGCTAATGGTACAAGTACTTTTGGCATATGCTTTCTCCATAAACAAAAAAGCCACTTTAAAAAGTGGCCTTAAGATGAATGATCATTTTTGCATTTTTTGCGTGAGAGACATCGCTTTCAAAATCCGAACCGCTTCATTAAGCTCGTAATCTTTTTCTAGCAATTCTTTAATCTCATCCTCTTTGGAACTCGCGTCCTCTTCCGAGTTAGCTTCCGGTTTATTACCGTTGCCATTCGACAGGTGACCAGACAGATCCTTCTCTTTCACATTTCCTACAGCAGACTCTTCAACCTTCTCCAGCTTCACTCTATCCACAACAATATCCGGTTCAATCCCTTCTGCCTGAATCGAACGTCCACTTGGTGTGAAATAGCGTGCTGTAGTTACCTTAATGGCCGCACCATTATTCAATGGCAACAGCGTCTGCACCGAACCTTTACCAAAGCTAGTGCGCCCGATGACGATAGCACGAGCCTGATCCTGCAAAGCCCCGGCAACAATTTCAGAAGCCGAAGCCGAACCTTCATTGATTAGCACCACCACTGGCTTACCGTGCATTACATCCCCTTTCTCGGCTTCAAAACGCATTTTTGAGTTTTTAATGCGTCCTTCGGTATACACAATCAGACCGTCATCTAAAAATGCATCTGAAACCTGTACCGCAGCCGTCAATACCCCACCTGGGTTATTACGCAGATCTAACACCAAGCCATTCAAAGGTGCGCCATTCTCCTGCTCCAGCTTCTTAACGCCGGCTACCAGATCTTTACCGGAACGAATCTGAAACTGGCTGACGCGCAGATAACCGATGCCCTCTTTCAACATCTTCTGTTTAACGCTTTTAACCTTGATAATAGCACGTGTCAGCTCGATTTTAAGGGGCGCATCCTCGCCTTTACGCACAATGGTTAACAGCAGTTTAGTGCCCGGCTTACCACGCATGATATCAACCGCTTCACTCAAGGTTTTTCCCTTAACCGGCTCATCACCCAGTTTAATAATCAAATCACCTGCTAAGACTCCTGCCTTTTGAGCTGGGGTATCATCAATCGGCGAGATAACTTTAACAAAACCATCTTCCATACCGACTTCCATACCCAAGCCACCAAATTCACCTTTGGTGTGCTCCTGCATCTCTTTGAAGCCTTCAGCAGGCAGGTAAGCTGAGTGCGGATCCAGGCTCGAAAGCATGCCACTGATCGCGCCTTCTAACAGTTTTTTATCATCAACCACATCCACGTAATCATTCGAAACACGCTCAAACACCTCTGCAAACGCGCGAAGCTCTTGTAGCGGAATAGATACTTGCTGGGTTTGTTGCGCCGCATCCGATCCTTGTTGACTCTTATCGGCCATGACACTGGATGCCACCACAATAAAGGCGCCCAATACCGCACCAGCTCCAATCCAAGATGCTTTTTTATATACAGATATGCTCACTCGAGCCTCCAAATAACTTTAATAAAGAGGGTTTCATCATTGTCTTAGAAAAAAATACAATCACAACCCAAAAAATTTTAGTCCATTATAAATTAACTTTTAGTGACATAGTGCGTGCTTTTCATTAGAATCCCAGTAATAAATATTTAATAATATCGTTATACAGTTAAATGGTGAAATGAAATGCAAGAAGCTCAACCATTTGAGATGAAAGAAGAAAACATCAATAAAGCCTCTAAAGCGCTTAAAGCGATGGGACACCCTCTTAGACTCAAAATCTTATGCGTCATTGGTGAACAGGAACTCCCTGTTATGGATATCGTAAAACAAGTGGGAACCACGCAAAGCAATATTTCTCAGCACATTGATATTTTACGTGAAAAAGAGATTATCACCTCGCGCAGAGAGGGCAGCAAGATCCTGTGTAAAGTACGAGACCGCAACATTCTTAAGTTAATGGATGCCATGCAGCAGACCTTCTGTCCAATAGACTAAGCGATCTGTTGTAACTGCACTCTCAGGTCAAAGCCATTACGGTCAATAAGCGGATTTGGCTGGCCTGTTGATGATTCGGGTTGAATCTCTGCCCGCTGCTCAACACTGCTTTGATCAGAAGTCCGCTCCTCTTCTACTGCTGTTGCATCGGACCCTACGCGCTCATCCATCTTTTGAGTCGCTATTTCCACTCTAGCCTGATTCGCCATTTGTATAGCAGAACTGGCTACTCTCATATCCTGAGCCGATGGGTTTGCTGGCGCTAAAGCCGCACTCTGAATGATCAACGCCTTCTGCAAGGTCGCTTCAGGATCGCCAGGAATCGGCGAAGTATCAATACCAACCTCACCACCAATTGCATAACGGCGGCCATCCGGCCCAACCTGGTAGCTATAGGAGATTCCGCCACTGGCATAACCGCCAGCTGCTGCCTGATGCGCCATTTCATGGGCACGCACTTCAGCATCACGCGCTTTCAATTGATTAATCACCTGTTTGGCTTCATCGCTTAATTCGCTGGTGCGTGCACTCTGCTCCAACGGCCACGAAAATGGGGATTGATTGCTGTTTTCTTTAGCTTCAGTAGAAGCAGCATTATTAGGAAAGTTCGTTTCTTGCTGGGTATATTTAGAGCGGTCAACTACCGGAACCGAAGACTGTGAAGAGAGCGTTTTCTGAGCTGCACCCTCCAACGACGGCACCGAAACAGCCGCTCTCATGGCGTACAGGGATGTAGGTGAAACTGCAGTTAACATCGCAACAATCTCAATTCTAAGTTAATTCGATTATAGCAAACCTAAATAAAAAGCTCAAAAATGACTAAAAATCATATAGATAACCATGGTATAAACAAAATTATTTATACCACCTAGACTTGTACATTGAAGCTGATAGAATCAATCCTATTAGAAATAACAGACAATCTCTTTGCAAATCAAGGTAAGCCATGCAAGCCAAGCTCCTCAAAGCCGCACAGATCATCGCAAAAACAGATATTCCAACCATACCGGAAGAGATTATTCGCTTAAAAGAGGAGCTGAACAAAAAACACCCCAATACGGTTACCGTCGCCAATCTAATCGCTCATAACCCAGTGCTGTTAGGCGACTTCCTCTCACTGGTCAATACCAATGTCACCAGTGAAAATACCGAAATCAAAGACGCCAAAGCCGCAGTGAATGTTTTAGGTTTGGACGAGATTTACAATATATTTCTGGCCAGCAGTTTAACGCGGGTCATAGCACAAACTCCGATTGAAAAAGAGATCCTGACTCATGGTGCCCAGGCAGGGTTAGCCGCCGCAGAGCTCTCCTACTGGGTAGGAGATGTCACCCGCGCCGAAGCCTATATCAGTGGTCTGATGCAGAATGTCGGTGCCATCTTCCTCTCTCGCTATGCCTCTGAAGATTACCAGGAGCTGTTTACTAAACACCTGACCAACCCGCTTAGTGCGATTGATTTAGAGCTGGAACAGTTTGAAACCAGCCACCTGCATCTAGGTATTTTTATTGCCAAACGCTGGCATATTAATCCAAATGTCTACAAATCTATTTTGCTGCACCACGATAGGGACTTTATCGAAAAGACCACTAGCGATGCTAAAATCAGACACCTGATCGCACTGATTATGGCCGCAAATTTTGCGGTTGCCACCGCCAACGGAGATCAGTACATAACCAAAGAGCTCAAAAGTTATCGAGACCTGGGGCTTAGTGCTTTAGAGCTGCCACAGAATGCGATGAAAGCAGCCATCGCTGCTGTCAGCAAGTGGGGGAAATCCATGTCAAGCCAGCCAGGAGGCCATTAAATGGCAAAACTCAATCCTATGTCAGCACTGCAACTGCTGCTGCAAATAGACACCAACCTCTTTAAAGAGGAGCTCTACTACCCATGGTTTATTCAAAAACCTGGCATTTTGAGCATTAGTGGTAGCTGGGTGCTATTCATGGTTATGTTGACAACCCTGTTGCTTCTGTTCACCAATATGGCGTGGTTTTTACCCATTATTATAGCTGCCGTATTAAGTGGCATCTTCGCTATCAGCTATCTGGTCATTATCTCTCAAAGCAAAAAAGCGGCACAGAAAGCGGCTCTGCAGCAGATGATGAGGCTTGAAAAACAGCAGTTTATGAAAAACATTGAACCTTTTGTATCTGCTGATCAAAAAGGCCTGGTAAAAAGGATCGCGACCAAAGTGGACTTCTCTCCAAATGAATACATCTCTTTGGCTCTCGCTACTAAAAGTCGTGCGGTCTTCAATACGGATGCCTGTATTCAAGATATTGAACGACTATTTGCCGATAAAAAATATCGAGGCGCTGATTTTGATGACAGTGGCTATAGCGATACCGTATTCCGGGTGCCGGACAGTGCCAAGAAAAATTACGAAAAAATGAGGAACAGCTCGACTTTCAATGATGAACTGGAAGTCACCCCGCAAGCACAGGCGGCAATTTTAAAGAAGGTGCGAGATGCTATGGATAGACAGGCGTTAGGCAGGGAAGTGTAAAGCCTGTCTTGATAAGATTAATTAAAGTACCTGGCACAAAGTGACCAAAGTATCCCGGTCAGCCGGATAGGCCGTTGAGTCCGATGTTCGAAACAGTCCTGCCTGACCATCACCATCATCCAAAATAGCTTCAATAGATAGAGCATAGCTCGTTTTCAACAAGTCGACACAAACCCAGCTATTCCCCTCAAAAGGCTCACCTGACCCTACTGTAATCGCCCCATTGAAAACATGCTGGGATGTCGTTGCTCCTGACGAGCTTTTTAAAAAACCCTCCGCTTGCATCTGCGACCAAAACTCATCATTATCATCTATTAACCGGTCTCCATCCGTATCTCCAGCCATAGTGCCAATACGATCCTGATAAGCATAGTGAGCGACACGCACCCCTTCAAAATCTTGCATAATGCGTTTGATTTTTGAATTGGTAATCAGCTCTTCGGTCTTTAAAACTCCAACGATAAGCAAGCTGATAATAATCAATGCCATCATGATCTCGATCAATGAAAAGCCCGCTTGTTTATTGGAAAGTCTTTGCATACAAGCCCTTATAAAGAAAACTGAAATAAATTGGTTTTATTCTTTCGACTAAAACAAAAAGCCCGCAGAAATGCGGGCTAGAAAACGAGAGAGTGATGAAAAATTAAAGCTCTCGACAAAGCACAACAAGTGTTTCTGAGGTAGAGTCATAAGCCCCGTCAGTCCCAGTTCCATCAAGAGTTCGGATACTTCCTGCGGTTGCATCACCATCATCCAGTTTGGTATCAATCCCTGATGCAAATGATTCAGGTACATTGGTTGCACAGATATGGTTGGTTGTAAAGACGTCAGTACCTGCTGTACCACCTTCTCTAGCTTCCCATACACCACCTAAGTCATGATCCGGACCATCAGAGTTAGTAATGGTGCCTAATTCACCACCGATAAAACCTTCTGTTTTAAGATCAAACCAAAAGAAGTCATCATCACTGATAACACCGTCATAAACACGAGGCGTCGCATTGGTACCATCACCCGCCATGTGTCCGGTTCTATCCTGATAGGCATAGTACGCGGCTGTAATGTTTTCAAAATCTGATGTTACGGCTTTAATTTTGGCGTTGGTAATCAACTCCTGACCTTTTAACACCCCACCCAATAACAGACCAATAATTACCAAAACAATGGCAATTTCTACTAAAGTAAAACCTTGTTGACGCTTCACATTTTCCATGTCCATCTCCTTTTGAATATCTGAACACCTTAATCTAGGTAATTTCCATATTAGCAAAATTACCACAAAAAAAAAGAAAAAAGCACAGCAAACTTAATAAATTCTCTTTATACAAGATAAGTTAAAAGTTTTTGACTATTAAAACGCTCAGGCCTGGTTACGCACACCCTTAAAACACGGGCTGAGCAGACCTTTCCTTCACTATAAATAGTCTCTAATTACTTTATACACCTAAGCACTGAGTTCATGCAAGCCCCCAGTGATTAAGAACTACTTGCTTGCCTAAGTACGCAAATGCCTTATGGAATATGGTAATTACGGTTGCCCGCACCATCATCACTAAAGATAACCACTTCAAAATTCTGAATGCGTGCCTGCTCTGTAGCCGTCAAATCCCCCCAGTCCTCGACATTTTCAAACACAACGATATCAAAATCCGCTCCCCCATCAATATTCTCATTCAATGCACCAGAACCACTGACAGCGGTATTTCCAAGCCATAACACATCATCTCCAGCCCCCATGTCCAGAGAGGAGCCTGATTCAACGTCTCCTTGAATCCAAACCAGATCATCCCCGGCGTCAGCATTAATGGTCTGCGTATGATCACCACCCAGCACAAACTGGTCATCCCCATCGCCCAGCGCCACATTGGAGTACATCTCATGCACAATATACAGAATGTCATCCCCCGATCCGGTATCCAGGTCAGCGCCTGCCTGCAAGTCATTACCGATGGCCATATAATCATCCCCGGCACCGAGATCGAGAGAGGTGGTGACGTTACGATTAACCAAAATAACATCCGGATTATTCGCATCATCCAAAGGGGTGTAATCCCCTGCATCCAGGTCAAACCCCTGGTAGGTTGGCGTCAGGGTGCCTGAAGGCACAAAGGTAAAGCTGTTCCAACTAATGGCGGCGGTCAAGGTATTAGACTTAATTTCATAGCCACTGATCGCAATGACCACATCATCGAAAAAGCTGCTGCCATCATCCACCTGATTCGCAGCATGATAGTAGGCATCTGCATCACAGTTCTCTCGAGTTGCTCCCGCCAAACCGGAACAGGATGCCAACACATTGGCAACACTGCCTTTGCCATCTTCATTAAACACCACCAAAACAATACTGGCAGACTCCGCTAGCAGAGCTGCATTAGCGGGCGTACCGGAGCAGCTGGTCACACTGTCATTACAGACATAGTAATCACCAGTATCTCTTCCAGCAGAAGTGGGTGGCGTTCCTTGAAGGGTAAACATGGGAACGTTATCGGTAATGTCATTACAAAAATAGCTGGCTGCAGAGGTGTTGTCACAAATCACCACGGGAGACGTATTATCGGCATCGCGGTTTATTGCATACAGTATTTGATTACCATAAGGGTCCTCAACATCCGACTGCTTTAAACCTAAATCGATGTACGGCAGTGAGCCCACCGTGGTAGAGCAGACCTCAAAAGTGTCCGCGCCAACGGTAATCGTAGAACGGTTCTCTTCACCATCGTTGTCACTGTCCGGGCATGGGAAGTACTTATGGATGATCGAAAACTTGATCAGGCTCTGTTTCAGATCGACCAGTGACTCTTGGCTTTGTGAGAACTTTTCAACACTCCGATAGGCACTCAACCCCTTATAGGAAGCGATAAAAGCAAAGGATATAATTGACAGCACCACCAGCATTTCAACCAGTGAAAATCCTTTTATCAGACCTGTTTTCATACGCTAATCCAGCCCACCAGTTTGCGGAATACCGTCAATCGGATTAACGGATGGAAAATCTGGTACAGCTGGCGGAGTGTCGTACAGCGTCATCTCAATATTGGTAAAACTCACCACCTCATCGGTACCGGTTGTCGCCACCTGATAATCGATAACGGCATCGCCATCCTCATTCAGCTGAAAGGTGTATTCACGCTCATCATCCCAGTATTTGTGGTGCCTCCATTCATCATCAGAGGTATCAGCGGTGCCTTTACGGTCAAGAAAATCCACCGTGCCATCACCGGGATCATTTTTATCATAAGCCATGGTTTCAATGGTATCGCCGTTGGCCACGATATAGGCTCTATCCTCGGTATAGGTACCACCTTGGTCCCAGGTTCCTTCCCCACGGGTATCTAAGGTAAACACCACGGTTTTACCGGCATGTTCGGTACCAAAACTGAAGGTTTGTGACGTTTCTGCAATCTGCACATTTTCTGAGTGAGCATCGTTATCACCGATCGCCCCCAGTGTCTGACCATCCCCGGCATAGATAATATTATCCCCGGTAATGACGGTCGGTCCTCCTCCGCCGGTGGTAACCGGAGTCGTCATAATAGATTCAGTTTCAAATCTCTGCTTAATTTCAGGCGCAGAGACAGTGACAATCAGGTCATCATAAAAAGGTGATTGCGAGTAATCTCCCTGGATGAAATAGGCGTCATCATCCAAGTTCTCTGCCTCTTTGGCGCCTAAACCGGTAGTGACACCCCCATTCTGATTACGTGCCAACAGCACAATCAGCATATTATCGGCATCAATTTGAGCGCTTGCGGTTGCACTAGTACAGCTTGAGGCGGTTTCATTACAAACCCGCAAGTTGCCAACCCCGACATCCCCCATTACCGGAGGCGTCGTTAAGGTAAATTCAGGCGGTACAGTACGATTGAAAAAACAGGCTGACTGATCTGGGCAATTGTCGATTGAGGCGGTCGTGGTATTCTGATTTACATAATAACGAATCATATAGCCCCAACTGTCGCGGGCATCACCTTGCAGCATACCCAGATCCGCATAAGGTAGATCCCCAAACGACTGGGTACATTGTGTGAGTGTTCGGTTCTCAAATCCATCACCATCCGTATCCGGGCAGGGCATAAATTTATTTTTATAACCGAAATTCAATAGCGAGGACTTTGCCAGCGCCACCCGGTTCTGACTCTCCATCCACTTGCCATGCACACGATGTTCAGAGTAGACCGTCCATGAACCATAGCCAATTAAAGAGACAATCGCGGTCACAATTGACAGCTCAACTAAAGTAAAGCCATTCAAACGTTTTTTTCTACTGCTTTGCATCTTCACCACCTCTTAAAGTTGGCCCGCTGATTTAATAATCGCGGACTTAACATCATAGCCGTTTAACCAGATCAATTGATCATCCGCACCATTCGCTGCAGATTGCCAGAAATAACGGTCATTATCCTCATTTTCAGCTTCCACAGTGCCTAACACTGCACCAGACCATGTCTCCAAACCATTCACCCCATAACTGACCACGACGACTGCTGCGACCTGTTCAATTTTATCTGCATCCACTGTTGACCCATTACAATTGGATGCAGTATCAGCACAGATGGTAAGATTGCCAGCACCTGAAATGGTACCGTAAGGCCTGGTGTTAAAATTAAAAGCCGGTGCCGACTGATTATTGAAAAAGCTGGCAGGCTGATTCGCATTATCAATACTCACGGTACCACTGGCATCAGCACGCGCATTAACTGAATAGCGGAAAGGCTGCCCCCACACATCCGTTGCCGCTGTTCCCAGATCCAAATAAGGCAGAGTACCATTTCGATCCGAGCACTCGAATGGTGTCGCAGCTTCACGGTTTTGCACGCCGTCATCATCCGTATCCGGACAGGGCAGAAAGCCGTTAACCTGGATATAGGTCAACATCGCATTGCGAATATCATCCATCACCACACGATTTTCATTATAGTGATCAAAATCACGCACAGTAGTCACCCCCTTAAACAGGGCCGCCCCTAATACACCCAAAATGGTCAAAGCCACCACCATTTCAAACAGCGTAAAACCACTCTGCCTGGTTACAGGAGTATCTAAATATGTATCTATGTTATGTGAAGCAGCTCTATACATTATGGACACCCTAACTCTGTACGCCAACCTTGGCCGACTTGATTGTCTGTAGCAAATGCATCATAGGGGCAGTGCCCATCATTACCATAGATATTAACGCAATCATTAAACCAGTGGGCGGAACCGGCGGCCGGCGCAGTAGTACACAAGTCCGGTACAAAATCCTCATCAACATCACTACTAACACGGCTTAACATCGCGGCATTCCACTCCTCTCGGGTAATGGTTAATACGACATCATTGAACTGTGTGGCATCGGTAAACGTTGAAATAAAGTCACCGTCAGCATCACTGTTCTCCAACTCAAGATACTCATCGACACTGGCAGAGGACCTGACCTGCCCATTGATCGGCTCTCCCGCATAAAACAACACCAGCACAATATTATTATTGGCGGCATCATCCACAGACAGCGAAGCCAAAGGCGAAGCGGGATCATTGATGTTTAAAGGCGCGTAACGCTTAAAAGGCTCACCACCAAAATTGTTATAGTCCAAATTTTCAACCACAAAACGGGAGTCGACCGCATACCAAAAACGGTTGGCGATATTGGGATCAGAGATGAAATTGAATTGACGTGAACTGATTTGGATAGGAACCCGACCTAACACATAAGAAACTCCGGTACCACAAGGTGCATCGGACACACCGTCATTATCAATATCAGGGCATGGAAAATAGCCGGGACCTGGAATCTCATCATCGTCATTCATATTGCCAGAGGTGTCCGTGCGAAATATTTCCGGTTGAAAAATCGCATAGGTCAACAGCTTCTCTTTGATCTGTTTAAGCTGGGCAACATGCGATTGTTGAATACTCATCTGCATCGCTTCAGAACGAAAACCACCAATCGATCCAAACCAGATAGCAGACCCTAAAACCAGTGCCAGCAACCACAACAAGATGATAATGCCTTTTTGCTTTTGAAACCGCTTTTGAAACCGCATATGAATATTCTTAGCCATAAGTTCAGTATAAAACAAAATCTAGCAAACGCAAAAATTACGTTTAGTTACGTAACCCTCTACCCTAGCAAAACAAATATAACACAACTACCACAATGCAATGCCACTGTTAATCTGCTGCATCGCCCACTGTTGAAACGCAGGTGGCCCATACGCGTGGGTCAACGGGTTTTTTTGAAATCCCTCTACAGTCGGGTCTTGCTGCTGATAGAGCAGCGGGCGCATAGTCTGCTCGGCATACTGCATTAACCACTTTAGAGATTTCTGTGGAATCTCCCGACCCACAGGCACCGCCAGATCCACATCCAGACCCTGCCATTTCATAATCCCATCCAAAACCAGCACCCCGCTCTCATTCGGACGAAAGTTATCCGGCAGAGGCGAACCATTCTTGACCCAACTGCACTCAAATTTTCTACAGGGATCGACCGGTCGATTCTCATAGTCACCACAACCTTTGCCGGTGCTATGCGGACACGGCTTACCCGGATAGGCCTCACAGCCCTTCACCTTGATCTGCACCCAGCCATCACAACAGGCAGTACACGGCTGACACATTCTTTGCATATAAGCATCCTTCTATATTATTTCAGGCAAAAAAAAACCCCGCCATAAAGGCGGGGCTTCTTACAAAGTTTAATCAAACTGTACTAGACGAATCTAGGACAGCAATTGATTAGAACTTGTGTACAACACCAACGTAAGACTGAGTATCTGCTTTAGAACCAGTTAACTTCTTGTCTTTTGTAGTTGTGTAGATGTAACCAGCAGTCTTCTTACCTAGCTTGTAACCTAGACCGATCGCTGTCTGAGTACCTGTTTTACGAGAATCAGCGAAATCAGCTTGCTGGATTTTACCTTTAACAGTTACTTTACCCATTGTGTATGCAGCGTTTACGATAGTTGCAGTACCTTCAGAAGTTGCTTTAGCAGAAGCACCGTCGTCGAATGTACGTACAGTAGCGTTCACTAGGAAACCGTTAGCTTTGTACTGTGCAGAAACACTAGTGTTAGTGTAGTCGTTAGTTAGACCGTAACCTTTAGAGTCAAATGAGTCCATACCTGCAGATAGGAAAAGACCTTTCTTAGTAGAACCGTACATTACTGCAGCGTGAGTACCACCCATGATAGAACGGTCATCAGCAGTAGCTGGAGAAGGAGAAGTACCAGCAGCAACTAATGTTACACCTGAGAAAGATGGAGAAACGTAAGCTAGAACGTGAGAAGCACGGATCTCACCAGTCTTACCTAGAAGACCTAGACCTAGTTTAGAGTTATCAGCAGCACCGTCGTTGAAAGTATCAGTAGGCTGAACAACTTTAAGTGGAGAATCGTGACGACCGATTAAAACAGTACCGAAACCACCAGCTAAACCTAAGTACTGGTTACGGTTAGAGAATGTACCAGAACCTTCTAAATCTAGACCGAATTCGATTTTGTAAACAGCTTTAAGACCGTTACCTAGATCTTCAGAACCTTTAACACCGATACGTGAAGCTGTATCGTTTACACCGTTACCAGCGTCAGTCTTAGTGTTAACGTTTACGTTTAGTTTACCGTAGATAGTAGGAGCGTCAGCCATTGCAACAGGTGCAGCGAAAGCAGCCGCAACTGCTAGAGCGATTAGATTCTTTTTCATTTTATGAAATCCTTAAAAGTTAGTTTGATCTGCCCGCCTTTGCGGGCTTGCTGATGACTATATTGGATTCATTTATGCTGTGCAACTATTTTTTTGCAAAAAAACCACATTATTTTATAGTGTTGTTTTTTTACAACACCCGGAAGAGCATAAAAACCATACAAAATGAGATATCAATAACTTAGACAGGAAAAGCAATGAAACACTTAAAGTTATAGCCCTAAGACGAAAAAACCCGCTTTAGACGGGTTTAATTAAAAAATATTATTAATCTTTGTCAATTACATAAACGGATTAGAAAAAGGTTTTCAAAACCAAAGCGACCACTCCGCTCAGCACCAATCCCGTCATCCATTTAACGACCAGAAGCTCTTTTCAATCTTTTGCACATCCTGTTTGCTTGCTAACTGACTCTCTAGCGCCTCTTTAATGGCCGCAAACATAACTCTGTCTCTAAAAAATTGATTGGTTTAAATATAAAA
Source organism: uncultured Thiosulfatimonas sp. (assembly GCA_964574275.1). Lineage (GTDB taxonomy): Bacteria > Pseudomonadota > Gammaproteobacteria > Thiomicrospirales > Thiomicrospiraceae > Thiomicrorhabdus. The sequence continues at coordinate 16,997 of CAZNML010000039.1, forward strand.
CAAAAAAACCCGCACAAGGCGGGTTTTTAATAAACGGTAATAGAGATCTA
>CAZNML010000040.1:0-11349 GCA_964574275.1 uncultured Thiosulfatimonas sp.
GGTTTTCCCGCATAAACTCCTGCCACAGCTCGATAAGAAATGGCACACTCTTTTCAATATTGATGCGTCCGACATAGAGCACTTTCAAACGCTGACTCGACAGACCGAATTGATGCCATATTTCAGGGTTGTTGTGTTTGGGGTGGAAGTGATCCAGCCTTGTGCCTGGATCAAGGGTGGAAATTTTATCTGCAGGGATATTAATCTCTTGGCGCATCACTGTTTCATATAATTTCGATCTGGAGAAGACGTGCTCAAAAGGGTGGTAGAACTTAGTCATGACTCGGTCAGTGGCGCGTTTCATCCATTGAGAGTGTGTTAAATCTCTGATATAGGCGGGAAAGTCGGTGTGATAGGTTCCGATCAGCGGGATCTGCATCTGTTGCGCCACCTGCTTTGCCATCCAGCCGAAAGGGCCAGGGGTAGAGATATGCACGCTATCGGGTTGCTGCTGTTGAAGAAAGTGGCGGATTGCCGACTTTTTAGGCCATACTAGATCGAGCTCCTGATAGAAGGGCATGGGCACCTTTATGCGTGATGGCAGGTTGTGAATATAAGAGTGGACGGGAAGCGGCTTGGAGGTGCTGGTTGCGATTTGCAGCTCAAACTCATCATCTTCATGTGCCAGCGCCCCCATATCCTGAATAAAACGCGAGACACCATTCAGATCGCCCAGTGTATCGGTAAACAGGCAGGTTTTATGTCGGGTGCTTGAGGTTGTTTTCTGCATAAGAGGCATAGTTTTGTGAATGTTCAATAAAAGCGAGGGATTGGATAAACTCGTCGGCGGCAGCTTGCCATGTATAGGCATGAATGCTTTGCGGCAGCGGGGCACGATCCAGTTTTTCAGCCTGTAAAATGGCGTCTGCCAAATTCTGCTGCATTACGCCATTGATACCCGGAGTGAGAATGTCTTTAGGACCCGTTACCGGAAAAGCGGCAACCGGCGTGCCGCAGGCGATCGCTTCAATATTGACCACGCCAAAGGTGTCGGTTAGAGAGGGGAACACAAAAACGGAGGCGGAGGCATAAAATTGCGCGAGTTCCTTGCCAAATTTGGCTCCGGCAAACAGGACTTTTGGGTAGCTTGCTTGTAACTTATCGAGTTCAGGGCCTTTACCGACTACGACTTTCTGGCCTGGCAGTTCCAAATCCAAAAACGCCTGTAAGTTTTTCTCGGTGGCAATGCGCCCAACATAGAGATAGAAGTGATCGCTCAGCCCGAGTTGTTGACGCTGTTCATGGTTGAGTGCGGCCTGAGGGTTGAAGATGGAAGTGTCCACGCCTCGTGTCATACCGACCAGGTTGTGAAATCCCTGTTTGCCTAGCTCCTGACGGATGGAGTCGGCGGGCGCAAAAGTACGGGTGGCTTTGCGATGAAAAGCTCTGAGCAGTGCATAGCTCCAGCTGATTGGAATTGGAAATCGAGCCCTAATATATTCTGGGTATTTGGTGTGATAGGCACTGGTAAAAGGCCAGTGGTTCTGAATGGCAATACGTCGAGCTTTCCAGCCTAAAGCCCCTTCGGTGGCAATGTGGATCGCATCCGGTTGAAAGGACTCAATGCGCTGTTTCAAACCTTTAGCCCGCCACACCCAGGGGATCTCCTTATAGGTCGGCAGTGGGATGTGATCGTAATCATTCGGGTGGACAATATCCACTTCAATGCCACGTTGCTGTAACTGTTTGACCAGTTGACTGAGTGTGGTGACCACGCCATTCACTTGTGGACTCCAGGCATCCGTCACCAGCGTTACTTTTTTAAAGTTAGGGCTCTGATGTTCTGTGTGTGCCATGACTTTAGGCCTGCTCGTTCATTAAAAAATATTCACTTTCAGAGTAACGCTTAACTATCTAATTATTATGAATAATTTGTGACGAAAGCAGAATGTTTTCATGGCGTCATATAAGTGTCATTAAAGCGTCATCTTGATCATTCATTACGAGACCTAAACTCTAGAAGATATTAATTGAAAGAGTGGTTTCCCTATGCGCACAGCGGACGATTTGGCCCCTTTAACTATGCTGCCGGACTGGATGGAGTCGATTGAAACGGATGATTTGATTCTGGCTGAAAATGACCATAAGGTGCATCAGTATCGGAGTATTTTTATATCGGATACGCATCTTGGGTCAAAAGGAGCGAAAGCGGAGCTACTGGCCGACTTCTTAAAATATCACCAGTGTGAAAAGCTCTATCTGGTTGGTGATATTATCGATGGCTGGCGCTTAAAGAAGCGCATCTACTGGCCACAAACGCACACCAATGTCATTCGTCGTATTCTGACTAAAGCCAAGCGCGGTACCGAGGTCATCTATGTTACCGGCAATCATGATGACTTTCTGCGTCGCTATTCGGGCGTTGATTTGGGGAATATTCTGTTGACCGATCAGGCGGAACATATCGGTGCAGATGGTAAACGTTATTTAGTGATTCATGGCGATAAATACGACAGCGTGGTGCAAACTCAGAAGTGGTTGGCGGTGATTGGTGACTGGGGTTATGAGACTTTGGTGGTGGTCAATCGACACTTTAACAGTTTACGTAGAAAGATGGGCATGGGGTACTGGTCGCTCTCCTCTTATATTAAACAGAAAGTAAAGAAAGCCGTCTCCTTTATCTCGGCTTATGAGGAAGCAGTGGTTAAAGATTGCCGTGAGCAAGGTTTTAACGGGGTGGTTTGCGGTCATATTCATCACCCAGAAGTCAGCGATATTGATGGCATTGAATATTACAACTGTGGTGACTGGGTAGAGTCCTGTACGGCGATAGTCGAGACGGAGAGAGGGGAGCTCAAGTTATTGAAGTGGGTTGATATTGATCATAATACCTCGATTGCAGAGTAACAGTGAGGCACCCTCCAGGATTGAGAAAAGATGAAAAGTTCATTTAAGTCGACTTAAATATTAAAATTAAAATGCTTTTCTAGCAGCCAACTTACCAGGCCTGGTAAGTTGGCTTTTTTGTTATTTAGTGTCTGAAACAGCCGGTTTTGTGTTTTTTTTTTCTTTTTCTTAGAAAAAAGTTGCAAATGCAAATTATTATCATTAATATTGCTTCTGAAAGATAAATACGAATTATTATCATTTGATTTACAGGTGATAACTCAAGCAAAATAAGAAAAATTTGGAGCAATTATGAAACTCAAAACTATCCACCAACTTATGCAAGCATCTTTGATTACAGCGGTTGCCTCTACTGCTGCCTATGCTGAACCTAAGATTGAATTTGGTGGGGTGGTTGAAGCATCCATCACAAGTTCCGATGACAATGACTCATCTACTAAGGATACTCAAGCTAAAGTTGATACGGTTGAATTGGCGATCACGGCAACCATGAATGATAAGGTGTCCGCTGAGGTTGTGCTGTTGAGTGAAGATATTGGTACGGACGATGAAACCGCATTTGCAGTGGATTCTGCATTGATCAATATGGAAACCGCAGTTGGGACTGTCTCCGCTGGTAAGTTCACCGTACCGTTTACCACCGGTGAAACCAATATGATCGAAGACTCTGCAACGCTGGTTGAGCCAGTGGGTGTTGGGATCGCGCTGTCTGGTGCAATTGATGCACTGGAATATACTCTATATGCCGCAGACCCAATGAAGGACGATGCCGCTGATATTAATGACAAGGCTTATGCGAATGAGAGTGCTTTAGGTTTTGGCGACTTGGCAGGTGTTAACGTGAATATCGCGTTTAACGATAATTTGGCATTTAACGGCAGCTATGTCTCATTGGATGGCAAAACAGGGACTTCAGGCGCATTGATTGGATCAATGGGGGATTTCGGCCTTATCCTTGAAGCAACGAATACCGACATTGCAGATGAAACTCGTAGCAATATTGAACTCTCTTATGATGTAGGCATGGGGACATTGGCAGCCGCAATGCAAAAGAACGCAGATGGCGACAGCATCAACTCTGTGGGCTTCTCATCGGAAATCTATGAAAGCACTGCTTTGAACCTGGTGTACTCGGTAACTGACCCTAAAGCGGCTGGTGACAACACAACGGCTGTTGCAGCGCAGTTGGCTTACGAATTTTAATCCGATTGAAGAGAGGATTTCGAAATGAAACTTAAATTAATTACAGCTTCAATTTTGAGTGCAGGCCTATTGGCTGGTTGTACTCATACAGCTCAAACAACAGATAGCAAGTCAGCTGCGGTTTCAGGTCACAATTTAGCAAAAATGCAAATGGTTCTAGAGACAAATGCTGACATCGCTTATGCGGCATACTCTGACTCTGTTACTACAGCAAAAGCGCTTCGTAAGGCGATTGCAGACCTTCGTGCAAACCCATCAGTAGAAACTTTAGCTGCTGCAAAAGAAGCTTGGTTGGTGTCTCGTGAGCCGTATGGTCAAACAGAAGTTTACCGTTTCCGTTTAAGCCCGATCGATTCTACAAACTATAAAGATGAAGACGGACTGGAAGGTGATATCAACGCATGGCCTCTAGGTGAAGCGTTGATTGATTACACGGTTGCAGGTAATGATTTCGAAGATGACCAATTAGGTGTAACTGCTCATGAAACACCTGCTAACGGTGGTAAAGCAATCACTACAGCTAGCCTGAATGCAAACATTATCAATACGCCATCAATCAAAATCGATGAAGCGTTGATTTCAAAAACAGCGACAGCTGAGGATGAGCATGATGTGATTGCTGGTTACCACGCGATTGAATTCCTTCTATGGGGTCAAGACTTGAATGATGCAGGTTCTGCGGATACTCAAGGTAAACGTGATGCAGCCGTTAAAACATTTGGTGCGGCTAACATCGCAAAAGGCGGGCAGCGTCCAGTTTCTGACTTTGTTTCTAAAGCAAAAAATGATGCCGCTGATCGTCGTCTGACTTACCTGGAAGTTGCCACCGACAAGCTGATTGCTGATTTGGAATCGGTCACTGCGGGTTGGGCAAAAGGTGATAAAGGTAACTACCGTGCACAATTCACTCATGTCCACTCTGTAGATGAAGCAAAACAACGTTTTGCTGAAATCATGACTGGTATGGGCACGCTATCAGAAGGTGAATTAGCTGGTGAGCGTATGCAGATTGCACTATCTTCAGACTCTCAAGAAGATGAGCACTCATGTTTCTCAGATAACACGCACCGTGATATCTGGTTGAACGCGGAAGGTGTTGCTAACAGCTACTTCGGTGACTACGCAGGGTATGACTCAAACCTAGATGGTAAAGATGACGCTGGTACTAAGATTTCAGGTTATGGAATTGATGATTACCTAGCGGATATCGGTCAGGCTGGTGATGCTAAAGCTCTAGTATCAAAGTTAGGCCAAACTGAACAAGGCTATATGGCAATTGATTCATCGGCTCGTGCAGGTAAGCCTGTTGATGTGATGATCATGTCTCCAAGTGAAGACGTCGCTAAGCCGATGCGTGATACGATTGTTTCGCTAAACCAACAATCTGCTGAGATTGCAAAACTGGCTAAGGTGATGCAGTTGAATGCAGAAGTGGTGGACCCAGAAGCCTCTGCTTGTGACACCAGCAACCCAACCAAAGCGTGTGACTGATTATACAACTGTTTGCCCTCTGTCTATTTTGTATAGAGGGGCAGAACTGAAACAGATACCCTCCTAAAGCTCTTGTTTGTTCTCAGTTCGATCGTTTGCCAGGCTCTTAAGAGATAGAGCTTGGCTTTTTTTGTTTTAGGATCATATTAAGGAATTGGATCTATGTTCAGGCAGTCTTTAAAATACCGTAAACAATCTAGAGTGGATATATTGATGTTTAATGTTTATATTGCGCTGAGTCTGGTTCTGTTGTTGCCTTGGGAGGCGCAAGCCAATCAGGCATATCCAGGGGGACAGGGCAGTGTTGACAGCAAGCCGTTTGCTTCGTTTATGTTGCCGATGACGACCTTAAACGAAAAAGCGACCACGGACTTCCATGCCGGCAAGGCTCTGGCGCATCAGCCTTGGGTCAAAGCTCCGAGTTCAACAACCGCCAGAGATGGATTAGGCCCCCTGTATAACGCAAGAACGTGTTTGGCCTGTCATATCAATGGTGGACGCGGTCTATTACCGAATGACGGTAAAACTCGCTTGAATCAGGGCATAGTGCGTTTGAGTATCCCGGGCGTTGATCATAAACATGGTGTGGTTGCTGAACCTAACTATGGTGACCAGCTACAGAGTCAGTCTACCGCGATTGCACACCAGCTTGGCCTTTCCGAGTATGGTAAAAACGAAGTGCGTCCTGAAGCGAATGTCTATATCGATTGGATAGAGCAGGTGTTTCGTTATCCTGACGGAGAGTCGCTGTTGTTGCGTAAGCCGCAACTGCGATTCGAGAACCTCGGTTATGGTGAATTTCATCCTGATACACTGATGAGCTTACGCAATGCTCCCGCTCTGCATGGGGTTGGTCTGCTTGAGCAGATTCCACAGGCTGAACTGTTGGCGAATATTGAAAAACAGCAACAGTCAGCCCATGTCTCAGGACGCATGAACCGGGTTTGGAATCCCGAATTCAGGCAGATGCAAGCGGGTCGTCTGGGCTGGAAAGCCAATAAACCGACAATCAAAGTGCAGACGGCAGCGGCTTTTCAGGGAGATGTAGGCATCAGTAGTGAACTCTTTCCGAACCAGCCGTGCGAGAGTAAGCAGCATAACTGCGCAGAGCAGAAACATGGTAACGACGCAACGGGCGTTGAAATCAATAATAAGCTACTGGATTTAGTCGTTCACTTTACCCAGAATATCGGCGTGCCCAAAGCGCGGAATATGAGTAAACCGGCCGTAATGGCTGGAAAATCGCTGTTTGCTGAAGTAGGTTGTGTAGAGTGCCACAGGCCAAGTTATACCACGCAAAAAAATGTACGTTTCCCCGCCTTGTCTGAGCAGCAGATTTGGCCATATACCGATTTGCTGTTGCATGATATGGGCGAGGGTTTGGCCGATAACCGACCGGACTTTTTAGCCAGTGGCCGTGAATGGAAAACACCACCGTTATGGGGCATCGGCTTGAGTAACAAGGTTAACGGCAGTGGTCAGCTACTGCATGATGGTCGTGCACGTAATGTTGAAGAAGCGATTCTTTGGCATGGCGGAGAAGCCGAATTTAGTCGACAGCAATATATCAATTTACAGCGACAACAGCGTTTGAATCTAATAAAATTCGTTGAATCAATTTAACTGGAATAACAAGATGATTAATAGAGTAATCTTGCTTCACAAAAAAGTGCTAACGATCGGTGTTTTGGCGCTGGCTTCAATGACTTCTGCTTGTCAGTGGAGTGACACCAAAAAGTTTGAAGCGCCACCGATTGAACTGAGCGCAACGGGTTTGCAGAAGGTGGTCAACCATACGGTGGATTTCACGATTATTCCAAATTTGAACGATTGGCAGAGTAGTGCTAACACCATGCTCAATAGCAGTGAAAAGTACTGCCAGAATCCAACTCTGCAAGGTTTGAAAGGGCTGCAGGGTGATTACCAGGCCTTGGCAACCGCGTGGAACCGAAGTGTGATGTATGATTTTGGCCCTCTTAGGGATAATCTGTTTTTCCCCAAGGTGCACTTTGTTGAGTCCATGCGTCAGCGAGGTAAGGACTATTCAAAGTCGATCAAGTCAAACTTCAAAAAACGCCTTAATGATGACAGGGTGTTGGATGAGAGCTATTTCAAGAAACTCAAGTTTACCCTGGTCGGTATGACGGCCATTGAGATTCTGTTATTTGATGGCAGTGATTCTGAGTTGCTGGCGGCCTATCAGAATCCGCGCCAATGTCAGTTGTTGACTGGAATCGTCAAACTGAATGCAGCTAATGCCGATTACGTTGTCAACGGTTGGCAACAGGGCAGTGACGCCAAGCCGAGTTATCGACAGCAGTTCTTCTTGAACAAGTTGCCTGATGGTGAAAAGTCACTGACCAAACTCATCTTTGCCATGCAGGACTATCTGCGCTATATCAAGCAACGTAAGCTTGAAGGTAAGCTGGATGCCAAATTATCTGCAATGACGTTCACTAACTTTTCCACTGGATTAAAGGCTGTAGAAGATACCTTAACGGCCAAACAGAGTGGTTATGGCCTGTTTGACTATCTAAACAAGGCTGGTAAGGGCGCTGTGGTACAGCGTTTCCAAACGTTGCTTCAGAAAACCAATGCGGCTATTGAACAACAAGATATTGAAACTATGAAACAGCTTTACTCGGCAATGATCAAAATGCTGGAAAAAGACATTCCACAAGCCCTGGGTGTGAACCTGGGGATGAATTTTGTGGACGGAGATTAAGGTGTCATATAGCCGTCGTCAGTTTTTACAACGTGGGGTGGGTGCCGCCTTATTAGGTGCATCACCGACGCTGTTTGCACAATCGATTGCCAAAAGTGCAGAAAACCAACTTTATGATGGCTGGTTTTCAGCGCAGGGCAGTGAAGCCAACACCTACGGTTATGCCGCCGATCTATTGGTTGATCGACAGGGGCAGCAACAGGTCAAAAGAGCGGTCGGTTTGAGTGGTTTTCGCGGGCATGGCGCGGCCCAGCACCCGACAAAACCGCATACGGTATTGATGTTTGGACGACGACCAAGTACGGAATCAATCGAGGTCAATCTGCTGACGGGAGAGGTCAATCAACGTTTTAGCGCTGCTCCAGCAAGGCACTTTTTTGGTCACGGAGCTTTTAGCGCCGATGGTAAAACCCTGTTCACCACGGAGGCCGACCTGAAACGTAATGTGGGTGTCATTGGCATTCGGGATGCGGAAACTTACCAGTGGCTGGGGGAGTATGAAACTTATGGCGTTGGTCCGCACCAGATGATGTTAATGCCAGATGCTAAACAGCTGGTTGTCGCCAATGGCGGTATCTTAACCCGGCCTGAAAGCGGCCGGAAAAAACTCAATCTGAATGAGATGCGCTCCAGTTTGGCTTATGTGGATATCGAGTCTGGTGAACTCAACTCTGAGTGGCTGCTGGCGGAAAAAAAATCCAGTATACGTCATATCGATGTTGCAGCGGATGGCACGGTTGCCTTAGCGATGCAACTGCAGCGTCAGGCTTGTGGACATGAAGACTTGGTGCCATTAACTGCGATCCATAAGCCCGATAGAGAGATTATGCTGCTTAAGAAGCCGGAGATGGTGATTGAGCAGATGAGTGATTATGTGGGCAGTGTTGCGATTCATGCCAGCTCGAGAACGGCAGGGTTCACCAGCCCGCGTGGGGATGTGGTCGGTTTCTGGGATATCGATAGTGGTGAGTATAAAGGTTATCACGGTCTCAGAGATGTATGCGGCATTGCTGCTTCAGAGCACAAGTCCGCCTTTGTGGTCACCAACTCCTATGGCATGGTACATACACTGGATGCCCAAAGCCTGCAGGAGCAGGTTACAAAACGCAAGCACTACCCAAGCATGGCTTGGGATAATCATATGATCTCTCTGTCTTAATTGGTTAAAGCTTTGCTAGTCGGAACAGCGAATGCCTTTCTCTTCAATCAAGTGCTCGTAGCGTTTGTCTGTCAGAGTTCTTAAGAAACAGACCATCTGCTCAACCTGCTGTGGTTTCAGCTTGCGGCCATCCTTAAGTTCGGTTTCAGCAACGGTTGCAGCTGTTTCAGGTTGCGCCCAAGCAAGCCCGGTTTCAGGGTTGATTTTATGTTTGCTGCCGACCAGGAAGTGATCGTAAAACTCGATAACGGTCTTCAGGTCATTGAAGACCCCATTGTGCATATAAGGACCAGTGACCGCGATATTGCGCAAAGTAGGCACCTTGAATTTTCCTCGATGCTGCTCACCGTTAACCGCCGGATTGTTGAGTAGACCTTTGTCATTCACGCTTTTGCCCAGCGCGGCTTCAAGCTTTGGGTTGCTGGGTACGCCAATATTATGATATTCGTAGTTGCTGAAAGTCTCTTCGGCATGGCCATTCGGCTTGGCCTGGTGACAGGTCGCACAGTTGGTAAACTGCTGTGAGAAGAACAGCGATTTACCCGACAGCTCTTTGAAGCTAAACTGTTCTTCACCTCGCAATACCCGGTCGTATTTTGAGTCGAAAGGGGAGACCTTGTCACTCTTCTCAAACTCGGCAATCATCTCGGTCATCGCTTTATAGGCGATTTCAGGTGTTTCAAAAACCTGTTGGCCATAGAATTTTTGGAATGCTTTAACGTAGTAGCTATTCTCCTGCAGACGTTCAACCACGGCTTGTTTATCAGGCATCTGCATCTCTACCGGATTGAGTGGTGGTCCTCCAGCCTGACCGGCCAGGTCGTGCTCACGGCCATCTAAAAACTGACCACCCTGGTAACCTTCATAATCGGGTTGCTTAGAGTTGAAACGTGGATGTTTGCCCCAGCTGAATTCGGGTGCGAATTTGGCATAGGCCGCGGTAGGGGCGTTGCGATCCCCCAAAGAGGTGTTGTCTGTTCCTAAAGAGGTGGCTAAACGCTGGCCATCAGCGCCAGTGCGATTATCAATGAAACCGTGTTTAGGGTTATGGCAACTTGAGCATGACTGCTGTCGGTTCAGAGACAGATTCGGGTCGTGGAACAGTTTTTCACCCACCTGGGCTTTGCCTATTTGAACTTGAGTGTCGGCTGTAGCAAAAGCCTGATTAGACGGAATAATCAATACAGCGCTGATAGCCGTTGCCGCTTGAATGTTGATCAAATTTTTTAACCACATAAGTCTTGTCCTTTCCATGAACACTGCAATGGGAAAACGATGGCATGATCCATCTCTACCCGAACCCCGATTTTAGAACCAACCGGGTGGTCATGGTGAGATTGACTCATGCATTGCAGTAATTCGCCATTAGCCAGTTTTAGGGTAAACAGGTAGTGGGAGCCGCGAAACGCTCTACTGACCACTTCCAGTTGCCACTCACTGTTATCATCGTGCACAATATCATCAGGCCTGACCAGTACTGAGACCTTTTCACCAGTTTCTACATCGAACGACAGATTGGTTTTAAGTAGGCCAATTTCAGTATGTACGCCCCTACAGTCACAAATGGCACCTTGAATCAGCATGCCTTGACCGATAAAGTCGGCAATAAATGGGTCCGCCGGTTCATGGTAGACCTCATAAGGCGTGCTCCATTGCAAGAGGTTTCCTTGATTAATCACACCAATGGAGTCAGCCATGGCAAAGGCTTCATTCTGATTATGGGTGACCATTAGAGCGGTAATGCCTTCTGATTTCAGTATCTCTCGAACTTCACGCGCCAGGTTTTCTCGCAGTTCGACATCCAAACCGGAAAAAGGCTCGTCCATTAATAAAATGGCCGGTTTTGGTGCCAGGGCGCGTGCCAAAGCAACACGTTGTTGCTGACCACCAGAGAGTTCGTGAGGGTAGCGTTTCTCGATTCCTG
>CAZNML010000040.1:11449-16878 GCA_964574275.1 uncultured Thiosulfatimonas sp.
GATATCGCTCGCAATAGCGTGGTTTTTCCGCAACCACTTGGGCCGAGCAGGCAGCCAATTTCACCAGCGACCAGTTTCAGGTCGATGCCATTAAGAATTTGGTTATGGCCATGATCGCATTTAACGGCTTTTACTGTAAGTTCACGCATGTTTTTTTCCAATCAATTTACTAAGGATGATGACGGGGATCAAACCTGTCAGCACAATTAGCAGTGCAGGTAGACCGGCATCAGCCAAGCGCTCATCAGCAGCCATTTCATAGGCCCTTACAGAGAGCGTGTTGAAGTTGAACGGTCTTAAAATCAGAGTGGTCGGTAGCTCTTTCAGCACCTCGACAAACACCAGAATAAAGGCGGTAATCATACTGCTCTGTAATAGAGGGATATGAATGTTTGTCAATATTTTCAAGCGACCAGCACCCAAAGTTCGAGCGGAGTCATCCATGTTCGGTTTGATTTGAGACAGGCCGGCATCGACGGTTTGTAAAGCAACTGAGAGAAAACGCAGACTGTAGGCAAACACTAAAGCGATTAAAGTACCCGATAACAACAGTCCGGTTGAGATGCCGAAATTGCTCTGCATCCAGCTATCGATAGTGTTATCCAGCCATGTAAATGGAATCATCACCGCAATCGCCATCACGGTTCCTGGGATAGCGTAGCCCAAGGTGGCGATACGGGTTGAGGCATTCGCCAAAGGGTGCTGGTTGATACGTTTCAGATAGGCCAGAGTCAAGGCAATCAACAGGGTGATTGATGCGGTAATGAACGCTAAGGAGAAGCTATTCCAAACCAGTGCATAGAACTCACTGTTCAAGCCATGTTCCGCAGTCGAGAGACTCCAGTGCAGCAGTTGCATCGCAGGAATAAGAAAACCAAATAGGATCGGCAGTAAACATAGAGCGAATGCCATGATATTTTGTTTGCCGCTGAGTCGTTTCAGGGTCTGATCTTGCGGTTTATTGTTAGTGCTAAAATAGCGCGCCTGTTTACGAGACCAGAGTTCAAGCAGCATCAAACTGGCGACAAAGGCCAAAAGAATCAGTGACAGGTGCGCTGTTGTGGTGGTGTCACCAAAACCGGTCCAAGTACGGTAGATGCCAGTGGTAAAGGTCGGGACACCAAAATACTGTACGGTACCAAAGTCCGCCAGCGTCTCCATCAAGGCGAGCGTTAAACCGGCGATAATGGCTGGACGCGCCATTGGCAGAGCGATCAAAAAGAACCCTTTATAAGGACCCGCGCCCAGTGTTCGACTCACCTCCATGGCCTGCGAGCCGTTATTGGAGAAGGTGCTGCGTGCCAATAGGTATACGTAAGGGTAGAGCACCAAAGAGAACATCAAAACGGCACCACCCAAAGAGCGAATTTCGGGGAACCAGCTGTTGACGGTTGCGATAGGCAAGAGGGTTCGTAGATAACTCTGTACCGGCCCTTCAAACTCGAGTAGACCGGTATAGGTGTAGGCGATAATGTAGGCGGGTAATGCCAGCGGTAATAACAAAGCCCATTGAAAAACAGCACGGCCGCTGAACTGATACTGGCTGACCAGCCAGGCCGTTGGCACGCCTAACAGCAGGGTGCCGATGGTTACCCCGAACATCAACCATAAAGAATTAATGATATATTCAGGTAACAGGGTATCGGCAAGGTGGGTCCAGTTTTCATTTGTTGGTTCAAAAATGAAACTGACCAGCACCCAGATCGGGGTGGTCATGAGCAAAGTCATGACCAGAGACAGCAGTAACCAGCGGTTAAGAGGTTTTTTCATGCGCGGTATTGTATAGGCTGGGCGAAATTAACGCCAGCCAGCTCGGTCCATGATGCGTACCGCTGTAGAGTTTAACTCGCCAAGCTGGGTTAGGTTCAAGGCATCGCTTTTGAACTCTCCCCAGTTCTCCAATGTTTCGCTTAAGCTGACGCCGGCTACCACAGGGTATTCATTGTTGGCTTCCGCATACCAGGCCTGAGCATTTTCAGAGAGTAAGAAATCGATCAGTTTCAGCGCATTGTCTTTGTTCTTGGCCGCTTTGGTCACGGCAATGCCACTGACGTTGATATGCGCGCCACGGTCACTCTGGTTAGGCCAGAATACCGCAACTTTACTGGCTGCTTCTTTTTGAGCGTCATCGTTGCCGTTAATCATCTGGCCTAAGTAGTAGGTGTTGACGATAGCAAGGTCACATTGGCCTGCCGCTACCGCCTTGATTTGATCGCGATCACCGCCTTTAGGTTTACGGGCAAAGTTGTTAACTAAGCCGTTAGCCCATTGTGCCGTTTTTTGCTCGCCTTGATGAGCAATCATAGAAGAGACCAAAGATTGGTTATAAATGTTATTTGAAGAGCGCACACAAATGCGTTTTTTCCATTTAGAGTCTGCCAAGTCCTCATAAGTACTCAATTCAGAAGCGTTAACACGGTCTTTGGCATAAACGATCACTCGAGAACGGGTGGTTAATCCTAGCCAGTAACCCTCTTTATCCTGCAGGTTTGCTGGTACCTTTTGTTGCATTGAATCAGTAATTGCAGCTTGCAAAACGCCTGATTCTTTGGCGCGGTGCAGACGACCGGCATCGGTGGTGACCAGCAGGTCTGCCGGTGTGTTTTTGCCTTCGGTTTGCAGACGTTTTAGTAGTGCATCCGCTTTACTGGTGATTAGGTTTACTTTGATACCGGTTTGACGTGAAAACTCATCAAACAGCGGTTTGATCAATTGCTCTTTACGAGCCGAGTAAACATTAACTTCGTCATCGGCATAGAGGTTTACCGGGAACGATAGTGTGAAGCCGATTAGCGCTGCGCTGAAATAGGATAGTAGATTACTTTTTTTCATTGTGATTTTCAGTTTGTTAGTTTTAACTTAAAAACAATTGTAAATGATAATAATTGCTATTTGCAAGTGAAAATAATACTATTTAATGGATAAAAAATTAAATGTTCTTACTGACAGGGGCAGATTATGAAAATTGAAATAACAGCGCAGCAACTTGAAAAGCTATTTAATACAGGTTTAATTCACCCAAGCGATATTCGCTGCTTAGACGCTGAAAGTAAGCAGCAGTTAAAAACACTCTGTTTGCAGATGTGCCATCCTAAGAACTGCATTCGCTGTGACGCACAGCGACACTGCTTAAATAAAGCCGGGGTAACACCGGTTAATTTAGAGCTGTTAACACGCAGTGGGCACTCTTACAGTTAAGTCGTTGTTGTAGACGAATCGTTCTTTATGCGTTATGGCTTGTATATCGCTTAGCTTTGTAATCAGTTAGAATACCCTGATTAGAAATTTTAAGAGAGAATCAGCATGTCAAAACAGCAACCTACCATTGGTGTCGTCAGTCTTGGGTGTCCTAAAGCGACCGTTGATACCGAGCGTATTCTGACCCAGTTACGAACTGAGGGGTATGACCTGACCAACTCCTATGAAGATGCGGATGCGGTGATTGTGAATACCTGCGGTTTTATTGACAGTGCGGTGCAGGAGTCTTTGGACACCATCGGTGAAGCACTGGAAGAGAACGGCAAGGTGATTGTGACCGGTTGTTTAGGAGCTAAAGAGGAGCAGATCACTGAAACTCACCCCAAGGTTCTGGCGGTTTCAGGCCCGGCAGCCTACGAAGAGGTGGTTTCGGCGGTGCATGAGGTCATTCAACCACCGAAGCACGACCCTTTTACCGATATCGTGCCGCCTCAAGGCATTAAGTTAACGCCGAAGCATTATGCCTACTTAAAGATCTCTGAAGGCTGTAACCACCGTTGTACTTTCTGCATTATTCCATCGATGCGTGGTGATCTGGTTAGCCGTCCGGTAGCGGAGGTAATTGCCGAAGCCAAGCGTCTGAAAGAGGCTGGGGTTAAAGAGCTGCTGGTTGTCTCGCAGGATACCGCTGCTTATGGGGTGGATGTTAAACATAAGACCGAGTTTGCCGATGGTCGTCCGACGAAAACCTCAATGGTAGGCCTGGCGGAGGCGCTGGGTGAACTGGGTGGTGTAGAGAACTTCTGGGTGCGTCTGCACTATGTCTATCCTTACCCGAATGTGGAAGAGGTCATTCCGTTAATGGCGGAGGGGAAAATTCTGCCTTATCTGGATATGCCGCTGCAGCACGCCAATCCGCGTGTGTTAAAAGCGATGAAACGCCCGGGTAATGTCGAAAAAACCTTAGAGCGCATTAAGAACTGGCGTAAGCAGGTTCCAAACCTGACGATTCGCTCGACCTTTATTGTCGGTTTCCCTGGAGAGACCGAAGAGGAGTTCCAGGATCTGTTGGACTTCCTGGAAGAGGCGCAGTTGGATCGTGTTGGTTGTTTCCAGTACTCTCCGGTAGAGGGAGCAACGGCGAATGAGATCGCTGAACAGGTACCGGATGAGGTTAAGCAGGAGCGTTATGATCGCTTTATGCAGCTGCAGCAGCGTATCAGTGCCGATAAGATGCAGGCTAAGGTCGGCCAGATCATGCAGGTGTTAGTGGATGAAATTGACGAAGAGGGGGCGATTGCCCGTTCCATGGCCGATGCACCGGAGATTGATGGTCTGGTCTTTATTGAAAATGGCTTCCATCTGCAACCAGGGCAGTTCGTTAAGGTTGAAATCGTGGCCGCGGATGAGTACGACCTGTGGGCCAAGCCGGTAGAGGAGTTTGTTAAACAGGAGAGTTCCTATATCGAGTTGGGTTAATTAACCTTTCCGCTTTTATTAAATCAAGCCCGCTGTAGCGCTAAGCTACTGCGGGCTTTTTTTTGGTGGCAAATTAAGCAGGCCTGATCATATTTTATTTAATAGCGAAAAACTATCAGAGAAAATTAAATTATTAATTTGATATTAATTTATTTTTTACCTATATTAGTTTTTTTATTGATAGATCTTTATGGAGTGATTTTGTGCTAAAAAATAGTTTGATTGTTTTAACTCTGTTGTTTGCCAGCTTCTCGGCTCAGGCTCAACAAACACTTAAATTGACCGTGTTTATGGATCAGAGAGACCAGCCGCAGGCTTTGGATGCCGAGACCAAGCTGGTGATTTTTTCCAGCACTAAAGAGACCGGTAACTGGGTTAAGAACAGCTTTGAGTCAATGGGGATTGAGGATCTTGCGGCGAAGAAGTGGCTCTATGTGGCGGATGTTTCAGGCATGCCGAGTCTGATTACCAAGTATATGGCCATCCCTAAAATGCAGGATTACGCTTTCTCAATCGCTCTGGAACGAGACGGTGAGGTGACAGCAGACTGGCCTAAACAGGCAGATGCGGTCAATGTCTATCAATTGAACGCCCTGACTATTGATAAAAGCTATGCCTTTGACTCAGAAGAGGCGCTATTGCAGTTCTTAAACTCCATTCCATAGTCGCACAATTAAGCCACGATCATGCTTAATGGCTGGCTTGATGGCTTTTAGCTAGGCTTTATCTTCTTGAGTTTGTTGCTCTCTCTG